>JAEXMK010000237.1 GCA_023444445.1 Pseudomonadota bacterium
GCCGAACATCTCGGCTCCGATACCTTCCTGCATATCGATGTCCCAGGCATCGGCCCGATTACCGCCCGCGCTGATGGCGAATTCGCCTGCAAGCACGGCGACACCGTCTTCATCACGCCCGACGATAGCAAGATCCACAGGTTTGATGACAAGGGTGTGGCGATCTCGGCCTGAGCCTCACGCCTCTGCTATTCTGACGCCATTCCTGTCGAAGACATGCAGCCTTTCCTGCGGGAAACCGACCCGCATGGATTTGCCTGGCTGCAACAATGCGCGGTCTGACGAAAACAGCTTGAACGGCAATCCATGCACGGTGAGATGCAGGATGACGCCGAGGCCGGTCGGCTCGACCAGATCGACAGTCGCTTCCACACCGCCTTCATCAGGCCCAACGGCAACATGTTCCGGGCGGATGCCGAGCGTGACCGGCTCACCATCGGCCAGCTCTACATCGCGGCCGAGCGCCAGACGCGTGCCGTCACCCAGCACGACGAAACTGCCGCCATTCTCCCGTCCGAGCCGTCCTTCGAGGAAATTCATGCCGGGCGAACCGATGAAACCGGCGACGAAGAGATTGGCGGGACGATCATAGAGATCGAGCGGCGCGCCGATCTGCTGCACATGGCCGGCATTCATGGCGACGATGCGTGAGGCGAGCGTCATCGCCTCGATCTGGTCATGGGTGACATAAACCGAGGTCGCGCCAAGGTCGGCATGCATGCGCTTGATTTCGGCACGCATCTGTTCGCGCAGCCGGGCATCGAGGTTGGAAAGCGGCTCATCGAACAGGAAGGCCTTCGGCTGGCGCACGATGGCGCGGCCCATGGCGACACGCTGACGCTGGCCGCCGGAGAGTGCCTTGGGGCGGCGGGCGAGATAGGGATCGAGGCCCAGCTTGGCAGAAGCGCCCGAGACCGCAGCGGCGATCGTTTCCTTCGGGCTGCGGCGCAGGCGCAGGCTGTAGCTCATATTGTCGGCAACACTCATATGCGGATAGAGCGCATAGGACTGGAACACCATGGCGATATCGCGATCCTTCGGCCGGCGATCATTGACGCGTTCGCCGTCGATGGAGAGGTCGCCGGACGTTATCTCTTCCAGCCCCGCGATCATGCGCAGCAGCGTCGATTTTCCGCAGCCGGAGGGGCCGACAAGGACGATGAATTCGCCATCCCTGATATCAAGATCGACGCCATGCAGCACGGCCAGATCGCCATAGGTTTTGCCAACATTCTTCAGCTCGATGGAAGCCATGGGATTACCCTTTCACCGCGCCGGCCGTCAGGCCCTGCACGAGATAACGTTGAATAAGCAGGAAGAAGAGGCAGGCTGGAATGAGCGCCAGAACGCCCGCCGCCATCATCTGCCCGAAATCGACGGAGAATTTCGAAACGAAGGTCAGAAGGCCGACCGGGAAAGTGGCGCTCTGGTTGCCGGAAATCAGCATCAGCGCAAACAGAAGCTCGCTCCACGCGGCGGTGAAGACGAAGCCGAGCGTCGCGGCGATGCCCGGCAGCGTCAGCGGCAGGATAATCTGGCGGAAGGCCGTAAACCGGCTCGCCCCGTCGATCATTGCCGCCTCTTCCAGATCCTTCGGAATGCCGTCGAAGAAAGACTGCATCAGGAAGGTGGCGAAGGGAACGTTGAAGGCTGTATAGACGATGACGAGGCCCGTCAGGCTATTGGTGAGGCCAAGCGGCGACAGCATCTTGAAGATCGGCGCGACCAGCATGACCAGCGGAAACATCTGGGTGATCAGCATGAGCGCCACGATCCAGTATTTGCCCTTGAAACGAAAGCGCGACAGCGCGTAACCCGAGAGCGAGGAGAGTATCGTGACGGCAATTGCCGTGGAGCCCGCGACGATGACGCTGTTCTTAAAAAACGTCGGGAAGGCACTGTTTTCTATGACGAAACGATAATGATCCCATGTCGCCCGCGATGGCCACATCCTGACACCTTCGCTATAGAGCAGATCATTCGGCGTGACGGAAACCTTTAGCAGCCAGAAGAGTGGGAACAGCGCAAAGGCAATGTAGGCAAGGATCGCCAGACGATGGGCAAGGGTGAGGAATATCCTTGATGTCATCGGTCAGTCCTTCTCGATCAGGCGCTGGCGCAGCAGCACGATCAACATGGAATAGGCAAGCAACAGCACCAGGAGCACCAGCGCAATCGCCGAGGCGTAACCGAAGTCCAGACGCTTGAATGCCTGCGTGAAGATGTAGCTGGCAACGATCTGCGTGCGGTCGGCCGGTCCGCCATTGGTCATGACAATGATGAGATCGGCGAAATTGGCTATCCAGACGGTGCGCAGCAGAATGGTGATGGCGATGGTGGGCGCAAGAAATGGCAGGGTGATGGAGGTGAACCGCTGCAACGGGTTCGCGCCGTCAATTTCAGCTGCCTCGTAAAGATCACGCGGGATCGCCTGAAGGGCGGCAAGAAGGGTTATGGCGAAGAAGGGAATGCCCCACCAGACATTGGCGATAATCGGCCCCCACATCGCAAGTTGCGGATCGGCAAGGATATTGTTGGGTGCGGATAACAGCCCGAGCGAGACCATCCAGTGCGGCAGCGGCCCGATGACCGGGTTGAACAGCCACGCCCAGTTGAGGCCGGCGAGGAAGGTCGGCACGGCCCATGGCAGGAATACCAAAGCCTGCGCCAGGCCCCTGCCCGCAAAGGGTTTATCAAGCAGCAGCGCCAGAATGAGGCCGAAGAAGAATTGCAGGAAGACCGAAGCGCCGGTCCACCACAGCGTGTTTTTCAGCGCCCGGTAAAAGGCCGCATCCTGCGAGAGCGTCTCCAGATGTTTGAGGCCAACGAAACCGCCCGAAAAGGGATTGAGCAATTGCACATCGCGGAAAGCATAGGAGAGGCCGAGCACCAGCGGCACCAGCATCACGGCGACGATCAGCACGAGCACCGGCGCGCTGTAGAGCCAGGGTTCCGCCCAGTCGGCAAACCGCCGCATCGCGGGCTTGCCAGCCGGTTTGCGCGCAGCCACCGGCCCGGCGCCATGGGCATAGGACATTGTATCGCTCCCTGATCGGACGACGAAACGGACGGGTCTTCAAGCCATTCGGCTGACCGATCCGAAAAACTGCAGGAGAAGGCCTTTTGCAACGAAGGCCGGCAAGACCGCCGCACGGGCATTTGCGCCCGCGCGGCTGGCGCGTGTCGTTATTTCGAGGCGAGGAACTTCTGCTGCGCCTTGGTCATGTAATCAGCCCATTGTTTGGCCAGATCCTCGGGTGTGATGTCACCAAGAAGCGCTTCCTGCGAGGTCTTGATCACGAGCGAGTCCTTGAAGAAGGCGAATTCCTCAAGATAGGTCGGCATTTTCGTCGGTACGGCATTCTTGTCCGCCAGTTCGTCAAACCAGCCCTTGAACTGCTCGCTGGCATAGAAGGGGTCCTTCTCCGCCGACTTGTGCACCGGCAGCGCGCCGGTCTTCTTGTTCCACTCGATATTGCCTTCCGGCCCTTCGAGCGTCTCGATCAGCTTCCAGGAAAGATCCTTGTTTTCAGACTTCGCCATCATCGACCAGCCAGCAAAACCAATCGTCGGGAAGGTCTTGCCGTCAGGTCCCTTCGGCATAGTCATGACGCCGAAATCTTCCGGCTTCATACGCTGGGCAATGGCGATCAGCGCATCCGGGTCCTGATCGAGGAAAGCGCAGGTGCCGGAATAGAAGCCGGCAACGATTTCGTTGAAGCCCCAGTTGACGCTGTCCTTTGGCGCCAGTCCGTTCTTATAGAGATCGATCACATAGGTCAGGCCCTTCACCCAGCCGGGGCTGTCGAAGGTGGAGGTGCCGTCCTTGGTGAAGAACTCGTTCGAACCCGCCATGGAAGCTCCGAACATCACCCAGCCGTTGAGGCCGCCGGGGCCGCCGCGCAGGCAATAGCCATATTTGCCCGGAAGCGCTGCGACCTTCTTGGAAGCATCCGCGAATTCATCAAGCGTCTTCGGCGGCTCTTTCACACCGGCCTGTTCCAGCAGCTTCTTGTTGTAGAACATGGCGCGCAGGTAAAAGCCGTAGGGCAGCATATAGGCCGTATTCTTTACGTCGCGGCCGAGTTCGAGCGTGCGCTCGCTAAGCCCCGCCGTGTGCTCCCACTTGGCGAGATAGGGCTCAAGGCTTTCGAGCATGCCGTTATTGGCATAAAGCGACAGCCAGGTGTCGGGCATTTCCATCACATCAGGAACATCGCCGGCAGACACCATAGTGGCGAATTTCTGGAACGCTTCGCTCCAGGGAAGCGAGATGATTTCCACCTTGGTGCCGGGATTGGCGGTCTCGAATTTCGAGACGATGCCCTTTAGCGTTTCGGTTCGTTCCGGGCTGGTGATGACTTCGACCAGCTTCAAGGTCGTGTCCGCCAGTGCCGTTCCGGTCATCAGGGCGGTGAAGATTGCTGCTGTTACCAGTTTTTTCATGTCGTTCTCCCCTTTTTGTGGTCAGTTAAATACGTCAGGCGGTAGTTGCCGCCTTGATCGCAGGTTCGAGATCGTTCCAGAGCGCCTCCGTGCCCTCCAGCCCGACATGCAAGCGCACGGACCGTGCGCTGATGCCGAAAGTGTGGGCGGAGTTTGGCTGCGCCTTTTGTTCAAGCACCACTTCACCCGGAACGATGAGGCTTTCATGCCCGCCCCAGGAAACACCCAGTTTGAAAAGCTTGAGACGATCGGCAAAGACGCGGACATCCACCCCCTCCTTGAAGATGAAGGAGAACAGGCCGGAGGTGCCGTTGAGGCCGGGCGGCAGGCGGTTCGCCAGCCCCGGATGGCAGACGGTTTCCACCACCTCGAGCGCGTGAAGACGTGTTGCTATGTCCAAAGCTGAGGCCTGATGCGCCTTCATGCGCAGCGGCAGGGTGCGAAGCCCGCGAATGAGCAGCCAGGCATCAAAAGGCGACATCTTGCCGCCGAGATAGGGATAGGCTTCCGCCCGGATGCGATCGATCATCTCCTTGGAGCCAGCAACCACGCCGGAGACCACATCGCTATGGCCGCCAAGATATTTCGAGGCGGAATGTAGAACGAGATCGACGCCAAGCGAGATCGGCTGCTGGAAGACCGGGCTTGCCCAGGAATTGTCGATGACGGTAACGGCGCCGTGCCTTTTGCCTATGGCGGCGAGCGCACCGACATCGTGCGCCTCCATCACCCAGCTTGTCGGGCTTTCCATGTAGAAGAGTTTCGCGCCGGGCATCGCCTTTTCAACCGCCGCCTCATCGCGACCATCGACATAGACGACCTCGATATTCATGCGCTTCATGAAGGTGCCGAACAGCCGGAAAGCATCGGGATAAACGTGGCGCACCGCGACGATCCGGTCACCGGGCGACACGAAGGAAAGCACTGTTGATGAGATCGCCGACATGCCGCTTGCAAAACCAAGTGCGTCTTCCGCCCCTTCCAGTTTTGCCAGCATCTCTTCGAACAGTCGAACGGTGGGGTTCAGCCCGCGCGTATAGACCGGCCGCACCTTCTCGCCGCGATAGGTGGAGACCATTTCGTCGTAGCTGGAAAAGGTGAACAGCGACGTCTGCACGATGGGCGGCACCACGGCCTCGAAGGCGTGGGTTTCGTCATGGGCGACGATCAGGGAGGCCGGATCGAAGAGATCGTTGCCATGGTTCATTTCGACATGTCCTTGATATCTTCCTCGACGACAGCGAGGATTTTCAGTGTTTCTTCCCGCGCCGTTTCCGCGTCACCGGCGGCGATCGCGTTGAACAGGGTGCGGTGAAAGGGAAAGGAGCGACTGGCAAAATCCGGCCGGTCGAAGGGTTTCGACCAGAAGCGTTCAAAACCCTCGCGCATCTGCTCCAATAGCTGCTTGAACAGCGAATTATGCGTTGCGTCATAGATGGAAAGGTGAAAGGCGAGATCCGCCTTGCCTGAAGTTCCCTCGGCGATATGCACCCGCTCCATTTCGTCCAGCCGCGCTTCCATCGTGGCGATATCGTCTGCCGTGCGGCGGCGCGCAGCGGCCATGGAGGCTTCCACCTCGATGCCGCGCCGTACTTCCAGCGTCATCAGCAGCGCATCGCGCAGACTTTCGGCATCGATGGAAATCGGCATATGCACGGTGGCAGCGGAAATCGGCTTCAAGAGGTAATTGCCGCTGCCCTTGCGGCTGTCGATGACACCGAGCGCCTGAAACTTGCGGATGACTTCGCGGATTGTGGACCGCCCCACCCCCAGCGCCGCCATCAGTTCTCGCTCCGCCGGCAGACGGTCGCCCGCCTTCAGTCCTGCGCGCTCGACATAGTCGGAAAGCGCTGCCTCCACCTGGCGAACACGGTCGCTCGGCGGAATTGGCTGCATGAGTTCCCGGCTGGACCTGTCCAAGACGCATCCCCTAAATTGGTCTGACATCTTACCATTTCAAAAGGTAAATTGATTGTCAACCGGAAAGGGGATACTGAATACCCATCTCGATGGAGCCCCATATCCATTTGAAAATGCATCGAAAAGTCTAGATAATTGAGGTGGTCTCGTCGATTATTGATGCCGAGAAAAACAACTTGGCGATCGCTCGACCTTGAAAAAGTCAGAGCGCGGCGGCTTGAAGAAAAACCCAGTTGCGCGGCATGACAGCGCCTGGGGGAGCGCGTTAAGTCGCCGAATCGCGGGCGATACGACGCGCCAAGGTATCGGCGTGCTCATTGCCGACAGTGCCCGAATGCCCCTTGCACCATTCTACGGCCACATGGGGATGCCGCTCGAGCAGCGCGTCGAGCTGCTGCCAAATCTCTCTGTCAGGGATCGGTCTCCGGCGTGTGTGCTGGTTGGGCGTAATGCGCTTCCACCCATTGTTTCGCCAGATCACGCGATATCGATTGCAGCCCTCAACGACATGAACAGCATCGGTCCAAAGCGTGACCGCATGCGTTGGCGCCTCGGCGGCGATCCACGACATGGCGTTCAGGACGGCGAGGACTTCGAACGTATTGTTGGATGTACCGGTCGCTTTGCCCGAGGCCGAATGGATTTGGTTGCCTGCTTCATGAACGACGAAAGCCCACCCTCCGGAGCGGGAGGCATCGTTGAAGGAGCCATCGGTGAAGATGTGAAGCGCGTCAGACATGAGGAGGGTGTGTAGCACCGAATTGGAGATCGCTAAAGAAACAGGTCATCGGACGGGATTACTTCGTTCCAATGCCGCCTGCCGTTTCCCGGCAAGGCCAAGAGGCGTCACAGAATGCAGGAAGGGCGGCGTAAGCCACCCTCCCCATCATCGCAGAGAAAGAACTGAACTTACTGGTTGAGAACCGCCGCCGTGATCGTCTGCATATTGTGGTTGATCATGTCGATATAGGTCGAAGCCGGACCATCGGCAGCCGAAAGCGCGTCGGAGTAGAGCGTGCCGCCAACCTTGAGGCCGGTTTCGCTGGCGATCTGGTCGATCAACCTCTTGTCGGTAATATTCTCGACGAAGATCGCCGACGCCTTGTCGTGTTTCACCTGGTCAACCAGCTTGGCGACATCGGCGGCCGAGGCTTCTGATTCCGTCGAAACACCCTCAGGCGCAAGGAAATTCAGACCATAGGCATGCTCAAAATAACCGAAAGCGTCATGCGAGGTGATGATGACACGCTTTTCCGGAGGGATAGCCGCAATTTCGGTCTTCACCTTCTCGTTCAGAGCGGCAAGCTTGGCGATATAGGCATCCGAATTGGCGGTGTAGGTCGCGCAACCGGCCTTGTCGACTTTGCAAAATGCGCCAGCGATGTTCTTCACGTAGATTTCGGCGTTCTTGATCGACTGCCAGGCATGGGGATCGTACTCGCCGTGATGGTGTCCCTCGTGGCTGTGATCGTGAGCCTCAGCGGTCTCGTGTTTGTGGCCAGCCTCTTCGGCTTTGTGGTCGTGGCCTTCTTCTTCTGCTTCCGGATGGGCGTGACCGGCCGGCTCGTCGGAAAGCTTGAGCGGCTCAACGCCCTTCGTCAATTCAACCACCGGAGCCTTGGTGCCGCTGGTGTCGATAAGACGCTTCAGAAAGCCCTCGAATTCGAGGCCGTTGACCAGCACCACATCCGCCTTGCTGACGGCGACGGCATCGGCCGGGCGCGGCTCATAAACGTGTGCATCGCCATCTGGCCCCACCAGCGTGGTGATCTCAACGCGGTCGCCGCCGACGTTCTTGGCAAAATCGGCGATGATCGAGAAACTGGCCACGACCTTGAGTTCGGCGGCGGACGCCTGCGCCATCAGGACCGGGGAAAGAGAGAGAAGGCTGACGCCAGTGGCGAGACGGAGGGTTTTGAACATGAAGGTTCTCCTTTTTGGACGCTGTTTTCAGGCCGTTTTATGGCGACCGGAACCGAGAAGATCACGCAGCACGCCGCGCGTGCCGACGAGGATGGAGAGCGCGTAAATGACGCCGGCGGACAGGATGATCGCCGGGCCAGATGGCAGCGACGCGTGATAAGACAGGATGAGGCCCGCAAAGCAGGAAACCATGCCGATGCCGATCGAGATAAAGCACATGGGCGCCACGCGATTGGACCAGAAGCGGCTGGCGGCGGCGGGTAGCATCATCAGCCCCACCGAGAGTAACGTTCCCAGCGCCTGAAAGCCGCCGACCAGATTGAGCACGACGATGGCGAGGAAGAGGAAATGCACCGGGCTGCCCCAGTTGCTGACCGAACGCAGGAACAGGGGGTCGAGGCATTCCGCCATCAGCGCCCGCCAGAAGGTGACCATCACCACAAGCGTCACGATGCAGATACCGCTGATGAGGCCGAGCGCCTCGTTGTTCAGCGCCAGCACCGTGCCAAACAGCACATGCATAAGATCGACGCTGGAGCCACGCCACGAGACGAGCAGAACGCCGAGCGCCAGTGAAATCAGATAAAAGGCGGCAAGCGAGGCATCTTCCTTCTGAACGGTGAAACGCGATACCGCACCGGCACCCAGAGCCACAACAAGACCGACCACCAACCCGCCAATCGTCATCGGCAGGATTTCCACCCCGTAAAACAGAAAACCGACGGCCGCTCCCGGCAGGATGGCATGCGACATGGCATCGCCCGTGAGACTCATGCGCCGTAGCATCAGGAACACCCCGACCGGCCCGCAGCTGATGGCAAGGATCAAGGCGCCGGCAAGCGCCCGTTGCATGAAGACATATTGAACGAAGGGTTCGATAAAGAAATCAGCCATGGGCATTCGAATTTGCGTGGGAGTGGAGGTGAGGTTGGGATGACGCCGTCCGTGGACCTACATTGAGCGCATCAATCGCTGGCACATTGGTCGCTGTCGCATCGACCATTGGCGGATCGCCCGGCGCGCACCACGCTGCATTTTCCTCCCATGCTTCGTGGAAATGCCGCGCCTGGCGCATGTTTTCCGGCTTCAGGACATCGGCTGTCGGACCAAGGCCGACGAGACGCCGCGCGAGGAACAGGGTCTGGGGAAAATGCTGTCGCACAAGCTGATGGTCATGCAGGACGGCAAGCACCGTGCGCCCTTCCGCAACCCATGCCTTGATCAGCACGAGAAGATCGCTGACGGTGCGCTCATCGACGGCATTGAAGGGCTCATCCAGCAGGATCAACTGCGCATCCTGCAACATGGCGCGGGCGAACAGCGCACGCTGCATCTGGCCGCCGGAGAGCGAATCTATATTGCGCTTTTCAAAGCCGGAAAGCCCGACCGCCTCCATCGCGCGGCCCATCGCCGCCTTGTCTTCAGAACGGTGACGGCCAAGCAGGCCGCGCTTGGGCCAGAGACCCAGCGCAACGAGATCGCGCACCTGAGCCGGGAACGACCGGTCAAGTTCCGACTGCTGCGGCAGATAGGCGACGGACATGCCAGAGCTGATCCGGCACTCACCGCCGAGCGGTTTCAAAATGCCGGCGATACCCTTCATCAGCGTCGATTTGCCCGAGCCATTGGCGCCAACAACCGCGGTGAGCGATCCCTTTGTGATATCGCCATCCAGATGATGCACGGCCGCGCGGCCGGCATATCCAAGCGTCAGATTTGTGAAGGTGAGGCACGGATCGCTCATCGATCCCTCCTGGGCAGGATTTCATTCAGCGCTCTTGATATGTAATGTTATTACGTTCGTCAAACGAATATGTGATGAAATAACATTAACTGTTGGAAAGTTTCAGCGACGCTCTGTTGCGCAGCGATCTCACGTTCCGCAGGCGCTTTTTCCCCCAACCCCAGTTGACATTTTGCACGTATGTAATGTTATTACGTTACAAAACTGGAACCGGCACTTCACGAATCCCTCCGTTTCCAGATCGCCTGCCGTGGTCGTCATGACGTCCACTCGACTATTGCCACAGAACGAGGTCCCCATGAAAAAACTTCCCGTCACCGTCCTCTCCGGCTTTTTAGGCGCTGGCAAAACCACCCTTCTCAACCACATCCTTGCCAACCGTGATGGCCTGCGCGTGGCGTTGATCGTCAACGATATGAGCGAGATCAATATCGATGCGGCACTCGTGCGGGATGGCGGCGCCAATCTTTCGCGCACCGAAGCACAGCTGGTGGAAATGACCAATGGCTGCATCTGTTGCACGCTACGCGACGACCTCTTGACCGAGGTGCGCGCACTCGCCGAACAGGGTCGCTTCGATTATCTGCTGATTGAATCCACCGGCATCGCAGAGCCCCTTCCCGTGGCCGCCACCTTCGATTTTCGTGACGAGAACGGCCGCAGCCTGTCTGATGTCGCGCAGCTGGATACGATGGTAACGGTGGTGGATGCCGCCAATCTTCTCAATGATTACGGTTCATCCGATTTTCTGGCCGACCGGGGCGAAACGGCCGGGGATGGCGACAACCGCACCATCGTCGATCTTCTGGTCGAGCAGATCGAATTCGCCGATGTGGTCGTCCTCAACAAGATCGGCACCGCAACGCCACAGCAGCGGGATGCGGCTCGCAAGATCATCGTCGGGCTGAACCCGGATGCGAAACTCATCGAGGCCGATTTCGGAAAGGTGGAACTGAAGGAGGTGCTCGGTACCGGTCGCTTCGATTTCGCCAGGGCCGAAGAACATCCCCTGTGGTTCAAGGAACTGCACGGCTTCAAGGATCACATTCCCGAAACCGAGGAATATGGCATTCGTTCCTTCGTTTACCGCGCCAAAAAACCCTTCGATCCCGTACTGTTCCAGCGCTTTATCGACCGGGCCTGGCCTGGGGTGGTGCGTGCCAAGGGCTTTTTCTGGTTGGCGACACGGCCGCGTTTTGTCGGCGAGATCAGCCAGGCCGGCGCATTGGTCCGCACCGGCAAGATGGGCCTCTGGTGGTCCGCCGTGCCCAAGGAGCAATGGCCGCGTGAAAAACAGTTTATCGACATGATGAAGCCCTATCTCGACCCGATCTTCGGCGACCGGCGACAGGAAATCGTCTTCATCGGCTCCGATCCGATGAGCGAGGCGCGCATCCGGGCGCAACTGGACGCCTGCTTGATCGATACCGAAAGCTTTAGCCCTGATGACTGGCGGCACCTGCCCGATCCGTTCGCCAGTTGGGACAGGCAGGCGGCTTGATTGCCTTCACCGCCCGCAATTTAGCAGAGCGGATGCCTCTTTCGCCTTCTCCCCCCGGGGAGAAGGTCGGGGCCCGCGAAATAAGCAATTGAAATTAAAGAAAATTCAGCGTCACCAGCGCGAGTACAACATATCTCCCAACCTTGGCGATGGTGACCAGCAGCAGAAACACCGGCAGCGGCTCCTTCATGATGCCGGCTGCCACGGTCAGCGGGTCGCCGATCAAGGGCGCCCAGCTGAGCAAAAGAGACCATTTGCCGTAACGCCTGTACCAGTTCTGCGCCCGCTGCAGCGCAGCTTCACCGACCGGGAACCAGCGTTCATGCCGAAAACGCTCGATGCCGCGGCCAAGCAGCCAGTTGGCGAAGGAACCGGCGACATTGCCGAAGCTCGCTACGACAACCAGCAGCCAAACGGGCTGGGATTTCAGAAGAATGAGACCGGCAAGCGCCGCCTCCGACTGCATGGGCAGGATGGTCGCCGCAATGAACGCCGTCAGAAACAACCCCGCATATACCGCCAGATCGGCCATCGCCTGCCCTTCATCATTCAGCGAATCCATCGCTGCCCCTGAATTGGCGGATGAAGGCTGCAGCGGTCAAGCGGCTCTGCCGTCTGGAGGCGGGCTCTCAGGCGGAATTCGCGGCAATGGCGCACACGATATCGTCATGATCCACCTCCAGCAGCGCCTTGTGGATGGATATTTGCCTGATATCGCCGGAGGCGGACAGGACGACGATCACCGTTTCCCGTGGCGGGCAATCCGGCAGCGCACAGGAAAGTTCGCTGACGGTGACGATGTCCTCGGCATGAAGATGCAGCAAATCGCGCGACCATTGTTTCAGGAGGCGGGCCTGCGAGATGATCGCGGACCCCTTACGTGCAAGCGGGTTGTTCATGCCCTGCCCTTTCGCCCCGCCTGCGCTGCCAATGTGTTGAAAAGATCCCGGATCGGCTGCTGTGGCATATCCATGCCGATCATGACGATCCGCGTTGAGCGATCGCCATCCGGCCAGCTTTCCAGCCGGGTCAGGGGATAAAGCCGATGCTGCACAGCATGGGCGACGACCGGCCGCCCCGGGTCGTCAGTCGCTCCGAAAATTCCCTTGAGCCGCAGCAGTCCGGAATGCACGTTGCTGGTGACGAGTTCGAGAAAAGTGACGATCGCCTGCGGATCGAACGCGCCTTCAAAGGTGAGATCCAAGGCCTCCACCCCGGCGCCATGACGGTTGATATCATGGGCATGGCCGGCATGGAGGCTCAGCCTGTCGGCCGCCAGCCAGCCCGACACGTCCTCCGCCTTGCCGCGCAACGAATAGTTCTTCGTTGCAAAAAGCGACATGAGATCAAAATCGGCCGCGTTGCGGTCATGCAGGCGAGCGACGGGATTGAGATCAAGGTTCCTATGATCGCTTGCAGTCGCCTCGGCGAGATCGGTTTTGGTCAGGACGATGTCATCGGCAAAGGCCAGCTGTTTCCAGCCCTCGATGAAACTGTCGAGCATCGCACGGCCCGAGATGACATCAAAAACCGTAACCACGCCCGAAAGATGAAAGTGGCGGGCAACGATGTGGTCACGCAGGCCCAGCGCCGGCGTGCCGCCGGCAATCAGGCTGTTGATGATCGGCGCGGGATCGGCAAGGCCGGTGGTCTCGATGACGACACGCGATATCTCCGGCATCACCCCTTCCAGGAAGGCCTGATGCAGCTCGTAAAGCGAGGTGCGTATATCGCTGGTGGCGGTGCAGCAGATGCAGCCCGTCGTGGTCTGGAAATAACGCTCCGACCCTGTTCGAACCAGACCGTGATCAATGGGCACCGAACCGAACTCATTAACGATGACGGCAGCGTCGCCCATCGCCGCGTCGGCCAGAAGCTCGTTGAGCAAGGTGGTCTTGCCAGCCCCGAGAAAGCCGGTGAGCAAGGTGACCGGCACCGTCTTGACCGTTGGCGTAGCCACATGATCCTCTTTGCGCTCAACCGCCTTCTTTCGTATCATTCCGAACATTTGCACCGTGAGATTTTTAAATTCGCCGCAGCATAGTATGTAATGTAATAACATACCAACAAATTTATGCGTTCGAGAATTTCAGCGCTGCACACATCGGAGTTTGCCCTCGAGCCAGCATTCCCGGCACTCTTCACGCCTCGCAGCAACAAACGCATGAAAAAACCGGAGCGCCCGAAAATGGAATAATAAAACCATTCCATTTACTTTCGTTTTAATCGTTCCACGTTCTCTTGCATTTTCGTTAGAGTTCGCTTTTAATCGGCAATGCTAATACAGAAAAGATCGCCCGCAGTCGGATCGAGGAGGACAGGCTGCAATAAGGGGCTGTATCTTTTACTGTTTTCATAATGGGAGGAATGACCTTGAAAAGATTAAGCTACCGCCTCGCTGCGGCATCCGCGCTTTCGTTTTTTGTCACATCGAATGCATATGCCGTGACGGAAATTCAATGGTGGCACGCCATGACCGGCGCCAATAACGAGGTCGTGGATACGCTGGCGAAAGAGTTCAACGAAAGCCAGAAAGACTACAAGATCACGCCGGTGTTCAAGGGCACCTATCCGGAAACGCTGAATGCCGGCATCGCCGCCTTCCGCGCCAAGCAGCCGCCAGCCATCATTCAGGTCTTTGACGCCGGCTCTGGCGTGATGATGGGTGCCGCAGGCGCCATCAAGCCGGTGGCGGATGTGCTGAAGGAAGGCGGTTATACCTTCAACAAGGATGAATATCTGGCCGGCATCGTCGCCTATTATTCCAAGCCCGACGGCACCATGCTGTCCTTCCCTTATAATTCGTCCTCGCCGATCCTCTATTACAACAAGGATGTCTTCCAGAAGGCCGGCCTCGATGCTGCCAACCCGCCCAAGACCTGGCCGGAAGTTTTCGAAGCCGCCAAGAAGATCAAGACCAGCGGTGCTGCGCAGTGCGGGTTCACCTCCACCTGGCTCACTTGGATCCAGACGGAGAACTTCGCCGCCTGGAACAACGTGTCCTATGGCAGCAATGAAAACGGTCTTGGTGGCACGGATGTGAAGCTCGCGGTCAACGCGCCGCTCTTCGTCGAGCATTTCCAGGCCATCGCCGATCTCGCCAAGGACGGCACCTTCCGTTATGGCGGGCGCACTTCGGAAGCCAAGCAGCTGTTCATGTCGGGCGAATGCGGCATCCTGACCGAATCCTCCGGCGGCCTTGGCGATATCGTCAAGACCGGCATGAATTACGGCATCGGCCAGCTGCCCTATTACGAAGGCCATGGTCCGCAGAACACCATCCCCGGCGGCGCCAGCCTTTGGGTCTTCGGCGGCAAGAGCGACGCCGAATATAAGGGTGTTGCCGAATTCTTCCATTTCCTCTCG
>JAEXMK010000256.1 GCA_023444445.1 Pseudomonadota bacterium
CTGCTGCACCTCGTCTTCGGCGGCGAACTTGAAAACCTTCAGGATGTTCAGTTCCGGGATTTGAACGCGCTCGATATCGTCGGCATCTATCCGGATTATGCGTCCGCGCTTACCGCCTGGAAGTCCAAGGCGCAGATGACGGTCGACAATGCCCATATGCGTTATTTTATCGTGCATATGCACCGTCTTCTCAATCCCGACGACAAAATTTGAGTCCTTTTCCCCTTGCGTTGTAATACTATTGGGTGAAGGCGGTTTTTCCCGTGATTCCTGCGCAGTAGGCGCGGGCCGGGATGCCGGGGCGAGAAAATGTGATCGCGCTTTCATTTCCGATGACAAAAAATGACGCAATTTAAGAAGAAGTAGGCGGCGACAACAACAAGCACAGGGGAAGGGCATTGCGCGGAATGATCAAGGGCAGAATGTCATGAGCAGCCGTATCGCACGTTTCGCTCTTTCCGGTTACCGGATCGCCGGTATTGCCGCCTATCCCTTCGCCAGGCCTTATCTTTCCTATCGGGCGGCGAAGGGCAAGGAAGACAAGCGCCGTCGGCTTGAACGTTTCGGGTATGCCAGCGCCGAGCGCCCGCGCGGTCCGCTCGTCTGGTTTCATGCCGCCAGTGTCGGCGAAACGCTTGCCCTCATCCCGCTCATCCGCGAAATCCGCAAACGCGATATTTTCGTGCTTTTGACCACCGGCACCGTCACGTCAGCCGAACTCACACGCACCCGGCTTGGTGACGACGTGATCCACCAATATGTGCCGCTCGACATCAAGATCGCGGTCAACCGTTTCCTCACCTATTGGGCGCCGGATGCCGCCATAACAGCGGAATCTGAAATCTGGCCCGTGACGATGATGGAGCTGGAGCGCCGGCACTTTCCGCACATCCGGGTCAATGCACGCCTCTCCGACCGTTCCTTCGATCGCTGGAAAGCCCGCCACGACATCGCGGAATCGCTCTTTTCCAAGCTGGCGCTGGTGGTTGCGCAATCCGATCTCGATGCCGAACGTTTCCGCGATCTTGGTTCCTGGCCGGTGGTGATTTCAGGCAATCTCAAGGGAGATACCGACCCGCCACCCTGTGACGAGGCGCTGCTGGAGACCTATCGCAAGCAGGTCGGCAATCGCAAGACATGGGCGGCAATCTCCACCTTTGACGGTGAGGAAAAGGCCGCAGCCACGGTGCACGCCGCGATCAAGTCGCGCAACGGTCAATTGACCATCATCGTACCGCGCCATCCCGAGCGTGGCGATGATGTGGAGGCGATGCTGAAGGGCATGGGACTGACGGTGGCGCGCCGTAGCCGCAACGACGTGATCACGCCGGAAACCGATATTTTCCTCGGTGATTCCATCGGCGAAATGGGCCTCTACCTGCGTCTGACCGAACTGGCCTTCGTCGGCCGTTCCTTGACCGCCGAAGGCGGGCAGAACCCGCTGGAGCCGGCCATGCTCGGCTGCGCCGTGCTCTCTGGCGCCCATGTGCAGAATTTCCGCGAGGCCTATCAGAAGCTCATCCGCGCCGGTGGTGGTCGTATCATCCGCGATGTCGAGATGCTGGCCAAGGCGGTGCATTATCTGCTGGTCAACGATAACGAGCGTTACAAGATGATTGATGCCGGAAACCGGGTCATTCAGGATATGCGCGGTGCGCTTTCCTCCACCGTCAAGGCGCTGGAACCCTATATCAACCCGCTCACCGTTTCGGCCAAGCTGCAACCGCGGAGCGCCATCGGTTCATGGTAGCGGATATCGAACTCGACGCGGCACAATCGATCGCCGCTGTGCTCTTCGACAAGGACGGCACGCTTTTAGGATATGACGCCAGCTGGGGTCCGGTGAACCGCGAACTCGCGTCGATTTCCGCCAAGGGCGACGCCGCACTCGCCGACCGCCTGCTGGCCGCCTGCGGCATGGACCCCGTTACCGGCCATGTCGTGCCGGACAGCCTGCTCGCCGCCGGCAACACGGCGGAAATCGCTGCCGGCCTGGTCGCTGCCGGCTCTCCCTGCGATGTTGTCGAACTCACCCAACGTCTCGACCGGCTGTTCACCGAGGCTGCGGGTCAATCTGTGCCGGTGACCGACCTCAAGGCCTTTTTCGCACGGCTGAAGGCGCGCGGTTACAAGCTCGGCATCGCTTCCAGCGACAATGAAAACTCCATCCGCCAGACGGCCATCCGCTTCGGTTTCGAAACCGATATCGATTTTGTGGCTGGGTATGACAGCGGTTACGGCACCAAGCCGCAGCCCGGCATGGTTCTCGGTTTCTGCGAGGCGATCGGATTTCCCCCGGAACGTGTGGCTGTCGTCGGCGACAATAACCACGATCTGCACATGGCAAAGAATGCCGGTGCCGGCCTTCGCATCGCCGTGCTGACCGGAACCGGCTCGCGCGAAAGCCTTGGTGCGGATGCGCATTATTGTTTCGATGATATTACCGGGCTTGAAGCGCTGCTGCCGGAACGAGTTGTTTGAAGCGTTACGACCACATCCCGTCATTCCGGCCTTGAGCCGAAAAGCATGGCCAGCCCGTGTCGGGGGCCGGTGCATGAAACCCGTCTATTCCATTTTTGCAATTTACGGTTTTTTCTGGCAAACAACCTCCCAGACGTGAAATAGCGAACGGAAAGCCGTGGGCGATGCGGCCGGGAGCGGGAATAGATGGTTTCTGAAGCGCCGCCCTTCTGGTGGCAGAAAGCAGGATGGCAGGCATGGCTTCTGTCACCTTTTTCGCTTTTCTACGGCAAGGTCGCTGGCCGGCGCATGCGGACGGCAAAGCGGGCGAGCATTCCCGTACCGGTCATCTGCATCGGCAACTTCACGGTCGGCGGGGCGGGCAAGACGCCGACGGCGATAGCCATTGCCAGAGCCGCCTTTGCACGGGGAATGAAACCGGGTTTCCTCAGCCGCGGTTATGGCGGCACGCTTGACGTAACCACTCTTGTCGAGGCGCAGCATCACCGCGCCGCCGATGTCGGCGATGAACCTCTTCTCCTGGCGCGCGAAGCGGTAACGGTCATTTCGCGCAAACGCGTGGAGGGAGCACACCGACTGGTAAAGGAAGGCGTTGATCTCATCATCATGGATGACGGGTTCCAGAGCGCCCGCCTGACGCTGGATTACGCACTCGTCGTCATCGATACGGTGCGTGGCATCGGCAATGGCCATCTCGTGCCGGGTGGACCGGTAAGGGCGCCGCTTCCCGAACAGATGCGGCAGATGACCGGATTGCTGAAAGTGGGCAAGGGCCATGCGGCCGATCCACTGGTGCGGCAGGCGGCAAAGGCCGCCAAACCCGTCTTCGTCGCCGCGATAACGCCGCAGGAGCCTGAAGATTTCAGGGGAAAGCGCGTGCTGGCTTTCGCTGGCATCGCCGATCCCGCGAAATTCTATCGCACCGTTGAGTCGCTTGGCGGCGACATCGTGCTGCAGCGCTCTTTCCCGGATCATCACCATTTCAGCGACGACGAAATCGACGATCTCCTCAAGGAAGCCGAAAAGCAGAAGTTGCAACTGGTCACGACGGCCAAGGATGCGGTGCGTCTCAACGGGCATCACGGCCGGGCAGAAGAGCTGCTATGGAACAGTCAGGTGATCGAAATCGATATGGTTTTCGATGATCCCAATGCCGCCGCAACGATCATCGAGACGGCGGTGGTGAACTGCCGGGCGCGGTTGCTGCGCGAAAATGGGCGGTCGTCAACTTAGAGTACCTAGGAACGGCGCCGTCAGGGGCTCACTTCACCTCATTCCTGTGCTTGTCACAGGAATCCAGCCGACGCGCGTCTGCGTGGCGGAGAAAGTCCTTTCAGCCCAAGGACTTGGGCTGGCTGGATCCCCGTGACAAGCACAGGGATGAGGGAGGGATACGCGTCGCACTCAACGCGCCGCTTCCCAACTCACGCCGGCAAATTGCCAGCCTTCTTTTCGGCTTCCAGCGAAGCCGCCGTATCCACATAGGCCTCCTGCCGCGCCACGTTCCAGTAGCGCAGTTCATCGAGCGGAATGCTTTTGCCGGTGATGGCGCAGATGACATGTGAGCCGGTCTGGACGATGCGGAAGTCACCGTCGAGATATTCGATGACGGCGAGGCGGTGGCCGCCTCCTTCAAATCTGTTCATCCGTTGTCGTCTCCTACTCTGTCCTGTCAGGGCACCCAGTCCAAAACGGCGTAGCGTTTTCCTGAACAATCCGGATGCTCCATTATCCTGAATTTATATAGTTCGGCGCGCCCCAAGGCCAGCCCCGCTCGCCGCACCATTCCATGAAGGCGTCAGCTGCGGCCGAAGAGCCGTTCTATATCGGAAAGTTTCAGTTCGATATAGGTCGGCCGGCCGTGATTGCATTGGCCCGAACCCGGGGTGTTTTCCATCTGCCGCAGAAGCGCGTTCATTTCCTCCGGCCGCATGCGACGGCCGGACCGCACAGAGCCATGGCAGGCCATGGTCGCTGCGACATATTCCAGCTTGTTGGCAAGCGTGGAAGCGGCGTCCCATTCGGCGATCTCGTCGGCAAGCTGGCGCACCAGCCCTTGCACATTGACCTCGCCGAGCATGGCCGGTGTTTCCCGCACCGCGATTGCACCCGGCCCGAAACGCTCGATGACGAGGCCCAAGGCATCGAAACCGGCTGCGTGGTCCATCAGCCGGTCGCAATCTTCCTCGGGCAGATCGATGATTTCAGGGATGAGCAGCACCTGCGACGGTGGACGCCTTGAATGCAGGGCATTGCGCATTTCCTCGAAGACCAGCCGCTCATGTGCGGCATGCTGATCGACGATGACGAGGCCGTTTTCCGTCTGCGCGATGATGTAGTTCTCGTGCAGCTGCGCCCGTGCCGCTCCAAGCGGATACATCACCGGCTCTGGTGAAGGGTTAGGGGAGGCCTCGTAAGCCTCGCGCGCTTCGGCCCGCGCCGTCGGCATGGTGATATCGGAAAAGCGCGATTGCACCGCTTCGGCAAATTGCATGTTCCCGGAAACGGCGAGCGGCCGCGACGGGGACGTGGCCGCGGACCATGGCGCGGACGCTGGCATGGAAGGTGAGGGCCTGAGACCGGACGGGCTGTAGCCGGGGCGGAAGGCATTCATCATCTGGCTGGCGCCGGTCGTCGCCGCCCTGTCGCCGTCACGCGTCAGCGCCTGGCGGATCGCGCCGACGATCAATCCGCGAATGAGGCCGGGATCGCGAAAGCGGACGTCGGATTTCGCCGGATGCACGTTCACATCCACAAAGGCGGGATCAAGGGTTATCGACAGCACCGCCACGGGATAACGCCCATGCGGCACGGTCTCGGCATAAGCACCGCGAATGGCGGATAAAAGCAGCTTGTCCTGCACCGGCCGGCCATTGACGAAGACATATTGATGCGCCGAGTTGCCACGGTTGAACGTCGGTACGCCGGCGAAGCCGGTCAGCGTCACATCCTCGCGCCCGGCGTCGATCTCGATCGCATTATCCTTGAAGTCCGCGCCGAGAATCTGCGCCATGCGGGCCAGATGGTCATCGCCGGTGGAGGGAATTTCGAGGGTCGAGCGGTCGGTGCCCGAGAGCACGAAGCGAATATGCGGAAAGGCGATCGCCATGCGCTTGACGACCTCGGTGATGGCCGCCGCCTCCGCCCGTTCCGTCTTCAGGAATTTCAGCCGCGCCGGCGTGGCGAAAAACAGGTCCCGTACCTCGACGATGGTGCCGGCATTGGCGGCGGCGGGCCGCACATCCGAAACCTTGCCGCCGGTGACCGAAATCACCGAACCCTGTTCTGCGCCCTGGCTCCGGCTGGTGATCGTCAGCTTGGCGACCGAACCGATGGAGGGAAGCGCCTCACCACGAAATCCGAGCGTACGGATATCATCCAGCGTGTTGGAAATTTTCGAGGTGCAATGACGCCGCACCGCAAGCTCCAGATCGGCGGGGGACATGCCGGAGCCGTTGTCTGTAATTCGCACCAGCCCCTTGCCGCCGCCCGCCGTCGCAATCTCGATCCGGGTCGCCCCCGCGTCGATGGCGTTTTCGACCAGTTCCTTCGTGGCGCTGGACGGTCTTTCGATGACCTCGCCGGCGGCGATCTGATTGATGAGGGTTTCTGAAAGCTGCTTGATGGCCATGATCGTCATTTTCGCGGATTCGCGGCGGCTTCGGAAGCAAAAAACGGGGGCAGTGGAGATTTGCACATGTTTTGCGGGTTTCCGGGCATTTGATCATTTCGGTCAAGAAGGGGTTAAGCGTTAATCCGCCTTTAATCGGCCACGACTATGGTGGGGCGGCTTGAAATGACCGCAGGAACGAGGCCCCCTTTTCCGGGTGGTGTGTGACGTCGACTATGGGTGAGCGTCATCTTCTCCTCAATACTGCTTCAAGTGGCGAACCCTGATGTCTCTTTTTCGGAATTTGTCGTTTCATCCCGGCATCTGCCCTGGACGATTCCAATAGAAACATAAGCCTGATTCAGAAAAACAGGTGGGAGTTTGCAGTTGAGTGATTTGGCGTCCTCTGGCGCGGGCGTTCATACGGTGATGCTTGATGCCCTTTGCGACGCGCTTGGCGCGGCCATCGTCGTTTACGACCGGAACGATCACATTATTTTCGCAAGCCGGAAACTCCTGAGCTTTTTTCCGCTGGAGGAGGCCGTCGCCCGCCCCGGCGCGCGGCTGCGCGACTATCTGAGCGCGCTTTACGATTGTTATCTACTGGAAACGGAAAGTCTTTCCAGCAATGCCCGCCAGCTAGGTCGGGAAGAATGGATTGGAGAGCGGCTGGCGCTGCACTGGAAGGAAAGATCGGAAAAGACCGAGCGGCTGAAGGGAGAACGCTTCCTGCGCTTCGTTATGAACCGGCTGCCTTCCGGCCTCGGCATCAGCGTGGTCGCGGATATTTCGGAACAGAAGAAACGGGAAGAGCAATGGCGCCTCGACCTGGAGCGTGTGCAGCTCATCGAGGACATTCTCGACAATCTGCCGTTTCCGGTCCTCGTCAAGGACCGAAACCTCGCTTATGCCGCGGTCAACAAAGCCGCCTGCACCCTGGTGGACACCAGTGCCGAAAGCATTCTCGGACGCACCGTCTTTGATCTGCATTCGCGCAAGGTCGCCCGCCGGATCGATGCCGCGGATCGCATGGTGCTGGATAGCGGCACGCCAAGCATCATCCCCGAAAGGGTAAGGCGCCTGAATGGCGAAGAGGTGCTGACGATTACCCGCAAGCAGCGTGTGGGCAGGCCCGGCCGCTATTTTCTTGTGACGACGATGGAGGACGTGACCGCTCTCGCCACCGTCGATGCGAACGGCATGCCTGTCATTCCTTCGCTGGAGCATGTTCCCTTCGTCGCCTCCATCTATGGTAAGGATGAGGACACCGATAGCAGCAGCGGACTTTTGAAGAGCAAGGCGGTGTTGATCGTCTCCGAAAACCCACGTTTTGCGGAGGCCGCCGGACGGCTGCTGACGGCCGGCGGCATGGATCATGCCGCGGTGACGAGTGAGGAAGAGCAGCGTGCCTTCATCGATGTCGCTGCTTCGGCCAGCGTGGGCATTGATGTGGCTGTCGTCGACGCGCAGATGAGCGTCGCATGCCTGGATATCGCCGCCGCGCATGGGTTACCAGTCGTCACCATCGAGGAAGAGGAGATCGATGCGTCGCTCATGCATTATCTCGCCGTCGGGCTGAAATCCTCACCAAAGGAGAAAGCCGAGGAAGACTGGGAGATCATGACCGATGACCTGCCCCAAATGCTCCGTGCCGGCAGTGTCTGCGACGTCCTCCTCGTTGAGGACAACAGGGTCAACCAGATCGTCTTTTCGCAAATCCTCGAGGGGTTGGGACTGTCCTGGCGGCTCGCCACCTCGGGCGAGGAGGCCTTGCGTCTATTTGACGAACAGCGACCATCCGTCGTCCTCCTCGATACGACGCTCGGTGATATCGACGGTTTCGAGGTTGCCCAACGCATGCGCGATCTCGAGGGCGACAGACGGGTTCCTATCGTCGGTGTCATCACCCATGCCTTCGAGGGCGATCTCGACAAATGTCTGGCGTCCGGCATGGACGACATGCTGCTGAAACCCGTCAGCCCCGATATGGTCGAGGCGGTTTTCCTGCGGCTTATCGGCAAGGACGTCCTGCGGTTGCAGGCCTGAAATTTCCATTGCCTGGAGGCTATGGCTTTTTTAATACTTGCCCTGCATTGTGAGCGGGTCGACACAGGATTCACGAGATGCAGGAATGAAACGGGCAGAGCCGCAATCGTTGCAGGTCAGCCAGAATGAGCTGCAGGCGATGGCCTATAGTGATCCGCTGACGGGGCTCGGCAACCGCTACCGTCTGCGGGACAAGATTCGCATACTTGCCAGCGAACGATCCAGTGATCCGGCACCCTTTACGGTCGGCATTGCCAATATAGACGGTTTCAAACCGATCAACGATCTTTTCGGCGTCCAGGCGGGCGACGAAATCCTGTGCCAGGTGGCGCACCGGCTGAAGGCCTGCATTCCCGATGGCGCCATCGTGACGCGCCATGACGGTGACGAATTCGCCTTCGTACTGCCGCTGATTTTCGAGCGCACCGGCGCCGAACGCATCGGCAACATGATCAAGGACGTGCTCTCGGCGCCTTACGATCTCGGCGATCGCAATGTCCGCCTGTCATCCTCCTTCGGTTTTGCCATTTATCCCTTCGCCGGCGATGAATACGAGGATCTGCTGAAAAGCGCCGAGACCGCGCTTTACCGCTCGAAGCGACGCGGTCGCGGCCAGATCACCGTCTATTCCCGGGAAATAGCGCAGGAGATGCGGCGCGCCACGCAGCTGGAACAGGCGCTCAGGAACGCCATCATCACCGATGCGATCGACGTGCATTTCCAACCCATCGTCCGGCTGGAGGAAGCCAAGGTCATCGGTTTCGAGGCGCTCGCCCGCTGGAACGATCCTGACCTCGGCTTCGTGTCGCCCGCAGTCTTCGTGCCGCTCGCCGAAGAGCGCGGTTTCATCGATGCTTTGTCGGAGGCCCTGCTGCGCAAGGCTGCGGAAGCCGCCCTGTTCTGGCCGCGTGAACTTTTCCTGTCCTTCAACCTGTCTTCCGCGCAATTGATGGACCCGAGCACCTCGGACAATATTCTTTCCATCCTTTCGCGTGTCGGGCTTGATCCGCACCGGCTGGAGCTGGAAATCACCGAAACGGCGGTCATGACATCGGCCGATACCGCGCAGCGCATCATCAGCGAATTGCAGAGTGCAGGCGTTCGCATCTCGCTTGACGATTTCGGCACCGGCCAGTCAAGCCTCGGCCGTTTGCGCGACTTCACCTTCGACAAGGTGAAGATCGATCGCGCCTTCGTCTCGCGCATCAGCAGCGACCGTCCGTCCGAACACATCATCAAGGCGATCGTCGCCATGTGCGAGGGGCTTGATCTCGAGGTCGTGGCCGAGGGGATCGAAGAGCGGGTGGAAGAGGAAAAGCTGCGTGCGCTTGGCTGCGCCATGGGGCAAGGCTACTTCTACGGCCGCCCCGCCGACGCCGCCGCCACCCAGCGTTACCTGCACGAGAATTATCGCGAGATATTGTCGGATATTTCCTGAAAACCGGCTGACTATAGGGTGGGGTGGAGCTCACCAGCCCTCATTCCTGTGACAAGCACAGGAATGAGGGATTCTGGCACGCCTTTACATTGAGCGTTCCAGGCGCTGTTTTTCCGAACCCGCGCCTTAGAGCCTGTAAAGCGGCTCAAACCGGCCCTTGACCTCAACCCCCAGTTCGAACGTCAACCCGTGCTGCGGATTGGCGGCTAGGGCGTCGTCGTCGAGATTTTCGCGAGCGGAGGTGACGAGCAGGCGCGAAGCGTCGGGGCCGATGAAAGCCGGGCAGGTCGTCTGTTTGCCGGGCACCTCGTATCGGGCGATATGATTGCCATCAGCATCATAATGATCGACGGCACCTTCACCCCAACGGGCATTCCAGATGTGCCCTTCGGCATCGCAAACCGAGCCGTCAATGCCGCCACCGATCTCGGCGGAATCGATGAAAAGTTCGGCGTCGCCGGTGGGAAGGCCGGTCTGTGCATCGAGCGGCACCCGCATCAGCCTGTTCACCTTGGTATCGACGAAATAACCCGTCGTGCCGTCAGGGGAGAAGCAGATCGAATTCGGAATGCTGATCTCCGCGAAAAGCTTCGTTACCTTGCCTTTGGCGACGTGATAGATGCTGCCGGCGCCGGTTTCGGCCTTGCGACCCATAGTGCCGATCCACAGCGCGCCGGATGGGTGCATGCGCCCGTCATTGGAGCGGTTGCCAGGCAGGTCGCTTTCCAGCTCCGCATGCAATGTCAGCACGCCAGTCGCGGTGTCGCGCAGGAAAAGCCCGTCATCGGAGGCGATCAGCTGTTTGCTGTCGCTGATCTTGGCGAGCGCGCTGCCCATGAAGGGCAGGGGGTGCACGGCCTTGCGGCCGGAGGCCAGATGCAGCTCATGAAGTTCACGCTCGAGAATATTGAACCACCAGGCGGTGCCGCTGGCGGCGTCGAAGGTTGGGCCTTCGCCAAGCAGCATCGGCGTTTTGTCCAGAACACGTCCTGTAAAGGGAAAAACGGTCGCCAAGTTCTTATCCTCCGATGGCTGCATCATAGGCCGCGAGTGTGACAGTGGCGCGTTCACGTACCTCCGCCGCCGTCATGCCGGGCTTGTAAAGACTGGTCCCGAGACCGAAAGCCAGAATGCCGGCCGAGGTGTATTCGGTAAAGTTTTTGTCCGAGACACCGCCAACGGCGGCGATGATCAAATCCTTCGGCAGGATCGTCCTGATGGCATTAATGCCGGAAGGGCCGATGATGCTGGCGGGAAAGAATTTCAGTCCAGTCGCTCCGGCTTTTGCAGCCACCAGCGCTTCGGTGGGGGTGAGAACGCCCGGCATCGTCACCATGCCTTTTTCACGCGCGGCGGTGATGACCTCGGCATCGGCATTGGGGCTCACCATCAGCTTGCCGCCCGCCGCGTCCAGCGACGCCACGTCTCCCACGCTGAGCACGGTGCCGGCGCCGATCAGGCAATCGGCCGGCGCCATTTTCGCGGCGATCTCGATCGAGCGGAACGGATCGGGTGAGTTGAGCGGAATTTCGATGGCGCCGAAGCCCGTCTCGATCAGCGCGCCGACGACGCCTTCGGTCTCCTCGGGTTTCAGACCGCGCAGAATGGCGATCAGCGGATATTTGATGGAGGGAAAGGGAATTCGCATGGTCGATCTTTCTTCTTATGGCCAGATGGCATTTGCAGCGGCCAGCAGTCCGCGCCGCACGGCTTCGTCTGCATCAATGACCGTATAGTTTATCTCAAGGGCGGTGAAGGCACCTTCATAAAGCGCGCCCAAGGCACCGGAGCCGATCAACACCACCGGCGTCTCCCGCTTCGCCCGCGAATGAGCGCCGGAGATTTCCAGTCCGATCATGATGCCGGAAAGCCTGGCCTTGGCGTCGGTCGCAGTCAGCCCGTGCAGCAATTGGCCGGATCGCAGGGTGAAAAGGCGATTGGTCGCAAGCTCGGGATGGGCGTAGATATCGCGCACGGCAGCCGTGAAGGCCTCGTGCGCGCCGGTGAAGGTTTCGGCCTCCGCCACCGCGTGCGACAGTATCGTCTGTTTCGAGATTGCTTCGAAGAGTTCGCCGGTCATGAAGGTGGCGAAGTTTGTCACGCCGCCATCCTTGACGGTTACCCACTTGGAATGGGTGCCGGGCATGCAGACGAGTTTTTCTCCGCCTTCTCCTGAAGAAAGGGCGCCGAGCAATTGCGTTTCTTCACCGCGCATCACGTCTGGTGCGCCCTTGTCCCGCTGCGCGAGACCCGGCAGGATGCGCACATCCCGTGCCTGACCCGGCACGCGAACCGCACCGTCCAGAACCGCTGAAAGCGAGGCTGGCACGTCGATATAACCCGCCTCGACCCAGCCCTGCCGCGCCCCCGCCATGCCGCAGACGAGAACCGGCAAATCCAATGGCGCGCCGATGGCGTCGAGATGCGCTTGCAATACGTCGGCAAAACCCATCCGCATGGCGGTGGTCATGCCTTCCGCGCTGCGCTGTTCGGCAAGCACCGCGCCCGATCGGCTGAGAAGCCACAGCCGGAAGCTGGTCGTGCCCCAGTCAACGGCGATAAAAGCGGGTTCGGACATTATAAAAGGCCTCCGTCTACGATAATGGATTGCGCCGTGATGGCACCTGATGCCGATGATGCGAGAAACAGGCACGGCCCGGAAAGATCGGCAGCGACGAGCGTGCGCTTCAGGCATTGCCGCGCCGTGGTGGCAGCGATGCCCTCATCCGTCAGCCATAGTTCCTTCTGCCGCTCCGTCACGATCATGCCCGGCAGGAGCGTGTTGACGCGGATATTCTCGGGCCCCAGCCTGCCGGCAAGGCTTTTGGTGAGGCCGATAATGCCGGCTTTCGCCGCCGCGTAGGACGGCAATTCGCCCATGTTCAGCAGAAACGAGATCGACGAAAAATTGACGATCGACGCGTCCTTTGCCTGTCGCAGGTGGGGAAGGGCGGCCTGAACCGTGAAGAACATCTGCTTGAGATTGATCGCCTGGTTGGCGTCCCAATAGGCTTCGGTGACGCTGTCTATGTCGTGACGGTCATCCCATGCGGCATTGTTGACCAGCACCTTGATGCCGCCGGTGGCGGCGGCAGCCGTATCCACAGTGCGCCTGATGGCGTCGATCTCACTGAGATCGGCCTTGAAATAATGGACCGGGTGGGGCGCTGTCGCCGCAAGCCGCTCCACAAGGGCCACGCTCGGTCGTTCGGCGATGTCGATGAATGAAACCTTCGCTCCCTGCATCGCGAAGGCCTCGACCAGCGATGCCCCGATGCCCGAACCGCCACCCGTGACGAGCACGCCCGCATCCTTGAGGTCTGGAAATTGGGCTTGAATCATCGGCTTTATCTCGTTCACGGAAGGCTTGATTGTTCCATTATTTGGAACTAGATTTTACTAAATGGAATTATTGTCTTGGCGTTACGCTTATGTCAAGGCAGATGACGGTGGATGTGCCATGCCCGACCATAAGAAAGCCAATGGGGAAAACCCCGATGCGGTTCCCGGCTTGCTGCGTAAAACCGAAAATGCCACCGGCACGCTCGGCAAGGCCGTCTCGCTTCTGGAACTGATCGCCTTTGCCGAAAAGCCAATGCGTTTTACCGATGTGGTCGAGGCCTGCGGCCAGCCACGCGGCACGGTTCATCGCCAGCTTGCCCATCTCGTTGCCGAAGGCCTTGTGGATCATGCGTCTGATCAGACCTATGCGGTGGGGCTGAGGCTGCTGCAACTGGCCGCGAAAGCCTGGAGCGGCAATGATCTGCGCAGTGTTGCGGCGCCTCATCTCGCGGCATTGCAGGAAGCGACGCAGGAATCCGTGCATCTCGCCGTTCTGAACGGGGGGCAGGTCACCTATCTGGACAAGATGGAAGGCCGCCATACATTGCGCATGCACTCGCAGGTCGGAAAAACCTCACCGGCCTATTGCACGGGGGTGGGCAAGGCGGCGCTGTCGCTGCTGCCCGCCGATGAGCTCTCGGAACTCACCAGGGGAATGGAGTTTCACCGTTTCACGGAGGCGACACTCGTAACGCCGGAAGCCCTCATGGCCGATGTCGCCGCCATCAGCGAGAATGGTTACGGCTTCGATCTCCAGGAACATGAAGTTGGAATTCATTGTGTCGCCGCGCCGGTCCGGGCGCCCGGCCGCAATTTTCGCGCGGCGATCTCTGTCACCGGCCCCGCCTACCGCGTGGATGCGCAACAGCTAAGCAACTGGGCACCTCTGGTGCGCGAAACGGCCGATAAAATCTCTGCGGAACTCGCCTGCAGATTATCCCCGGTTGCGGATGATTGAGGGAAAACGGCGCGAACTTCTCGGTTTCCCCAGCCAGCCCGGTCGTAGAGACACCCATACATGTACGTTAAACATTATTTCCGACTATTCGGAACTAAACGTTCAACTTTTGTTTGCATGAATCGATTTGCTGAGTAACATCCACCACAATTTCCGGGCAGGGGCTGGGCCTTTGCGGCGGCATTTTCTCATTCTCGAAGAACAGCTTTGATGCAGAAAACAGAAACGGCCGCCGTTCAATCGATTAGTGTGGATTGCGTTCGTGAGATCGCCGGTCTCAACACGCAATTCGATATATTCCGTTTCATGAAACGGCTGACGGAGGCCTGCGAGTTTCGCGCCTTCATGGTGCTCGATCTGTCATCGGAAGTGGCGAGCGAATTATCGCAATATACGATCATCACCAGCTGGCCAGCTGAGCTTTTGCAGCGTTATGACGAAGAGGGCATGCTGCAGAAAAGCCGGGTGATGGCGCAGCTGAGAAAATCGACCATACCGTTTTCCGTTTCCATGGACTTTCTGGACAACGGCGAGGAATATACCGCCAAAAAAACGGTGATCAGTCTCTTCGAGCGCTTTGAGATGATCAATTCGGTCTGGTTTCCCGTTCACGACGTCACCATGAGGCGCGGCGCCATATCCTTTTCCGGCAATAAGACGGTTTTGCCAGCAAACCGGCTTGCCGAACTTTTTTACATTTCCTGCCATGTCTTTGCCCGGCTATCGGAAATCCGCAGCCTCGACCTGAGGGTTCCCGAAACATTGAGCGAGCGGGAGATCGATTGTCTGAACTGGACCGCCGCCGGCAAGACGAGCGCCGAGATCGCTGAAATCATGATGCTCTCGGAACATACCATCAATCACTACCTGAACCGCGCGACCAAAAAACTCGACACGGTCAACCGCACGCAGGCTGTCGCGAAAGCGCTGCGGGTCGGCCTGATAAAATAGCGAAATCATAATTTTATCATTGTGATAAACCGCTTCCTGGGCGATCCTTCCTTCGAATCACCGGAAAGGAGAAATCGTTTGCCGGAACGGCACAGGGTAAAAGCGGGATTTTCTCCGACTATTGATTGCGCCGTGTTGATAGCCGCTGCCGAAAAAGGTTTTGCTGCCGATGAAGGCATAGAACTGGAACTTTTCAGGAAGCAGTCCGCGAGCGCCGTTCTTGCCGCACTTGGCGGGGATGACATTCACCTCGGGCATCTGCCCGCACCGGTTCCGGTCGGCTGCGCTGTCGGCCTCGATGATCTGCCGGCGGATATTATCGGCGTTTTCACGCTTTCCCTCGGCGGATCGGCAACGACCGTTTCGCATGGCTTTTATGACGAGCTTTATCGCGAAGGGATGAAGCTGCCCGACCCGGCCGCCTTCGGGCGGGCCATGGCCCGTGTCTGCGCCGCGCGACGGGCGGCGGGTGAAAATCCGCCGGTCTTTGCGGTGGAGGATATTGTCTCCACCCCCTTCTATACACTGCGTTATCTGCTCGGGAGTTGCGGCGTGCTGCTCGGTCGGGACATGGAAATCGTCGAGGCCCTGCCAAAGGCGATGCCCGCGCTCCTGGAAAGCGGCAAGGTCGATGCACTCTGCACCGCCGAGCCGGCCGGCAGCGCCGTGGTGCTGAGCGGCGCCGGGCGAATCGTGACCACGGGGGCGCTGATCTGGCATAATGCGCCCGAAAAGATATTGGCGGTCAAGAAAGGCTGGGCGGAGCAGAATGCCAGCCCGCTAGAAGGGTTGCTGCGTGCGCTGTACCGCGCCGCCGAATGGTGCGCGAATAACGCCAATATCGAGGAGCTGGCCGGCATTCTCGCCGCCCCTCAATATATTGACGAGAACGGCGAATTTCTGCTGCCCGCGCTGACGGGCTATATTTCCACGTCGCTGCAGGACATGCAGCGTTTTCAGGAATTCTTCGTGACGAGCGCCAAGGCCGCCAATTTCCCTTGGCAAAGCCAGGCCCTGTGGTTCTTCAGCCAGATGTTGCGCTGGGGCGAAATTCCCGCCGAGCGGCGGCTGGAGCCGGAGATGGTGGAGGCGGCGCGCAGTGCCTATCGGCCGGATATTTTTCGCAAGGCCATCAAGCCGCTCTTCGTGCCCGTGCCGGGCGCCAATATGAAGCTCGAAGGCACGCTGAAGGCACCGGTGCATGTCGGCGCCTCGCGCACGGGCCTTGTTCTTGGCCCCGATCGCTTTTTCGACGGCCGTGTCTTTGATCCGGAGACACTCGAGATGGAAGACGACATCTGAAACCGCAGCGTTAAATCGTCGCGAATGCCTGCCGCCTGCGCTTTGGCATTGGCGAAGCGCTCCAGCTTGTCTATGGATGGCACGCAATACCCAGGGATGATGTAGCGGAGGAAGAAGATGGCAGAGGTCAGCAAGAGCCAGGTCGGAAAGGCGCTGGAAACGGTGATCTATCCCGGCAGCGGCAAGAGCATCGTCGCGCTTGGCATGGTCTCGGAAATCTTCATCGCCGACGCGAAGGCCTATTTCTCCATCACCGTTCCCGCCGACAAGGCCTCCGAAATGGAGCCCTTGCGGATTGCGGCCGAACGGGCGGCCAAAAGCGTGGAAGGCATTGCCGGCGCGGTCGTCGCGCTGACGGCCGATCGCAAACCCGGTCAGCAGCAGCCTGCACCCGCGCCCGCCGCCGTACCCGGTCGGCCCGCCGCCGCGCCCGGTCGGCCGACGCCGCAGCCCGGTTCGTCCAAGGTCGGTGTCCCGGGCGTGCGCGCGATCATCGCCGTGGCCTCCGGCAAGGGCGGCGTCGGCAAATCGACGACAGCGGTTAATCTGGCGCTTGGCCTGCAGTCGCTCGGCCTCAAGGTCGGCATGCTCGATGCCGATATTTACGGCCCATCGCTGCCGCGACTCCTAAAAATCTCCGGCCGTCCCAAGCAGCAGGAAGACCGCATCATCCTTCCCATGGAAAATTACAGTCTAAAGGTCATGTCCATGGGCTTTCTGGTGGATGAGGAAGCCGCAATGATCTGGCGCGGACCCATGGTGCAGTCCGCCCTGATGCAGATGCTGCGCGAAGTGGCCTGGGGCGAACTCGACGTACTGGTGCTGGACATGCCGCCCGGCACGGGCGATGCGCAGCTTACCATTGCCCAGCAGGTGCCGCTCGCCGGCGCCGTCATCGTGTCCACGCCGCAGGATCTGGCGCTGATCGACGCGCGCAAGGGCATCACCATGTTCCGCAAGGTGGAAGTGCCGCTGCTCGGCGTCATCGAGAATATGAGCTATTTCATCGCGCCGGATACCGGCGCGCGTTACGATATTTTCGGCCATGGCGGTGCGAAAGCCGAAGCCGAGAGGATCGGCGTGCCCTTCCTCGGGGAGGTGCCGCTTACTATTTCCATCCGCGAAATGTCGGATGCCGGAACGCCTGTTGTCGCCGCCGAACCCGATGGCCCGCAGGCCACGATCTATCGCGATATCGCGCAAAAAGTTTGGGCGCGTATTGGTGCGAGCGAGCAAAAAGCAGCGCCGAGGATCGTCTTCGAATAACGCGCCTGTCGCAGCCGCAAAGCGGGCAGGTGTCTGCCCGCTTTGAATTGCCCTTTGAAAACAGAATATTAATCGACAGCATCTGGCAACATTTCCGGTTTTGAACTTCAGAAATGCTTCGCCTGCAATGCTGTCGAGAAAAAATATTGCTTGATTGCATCTCGCTTTGGGCGCATACGCCTGCGCCGTTTGGCTCTCGGTCCATCGGGCTGGCGGGATTGTGTGATCCCGTTCGTTCCGTCGTTCCCTGAAGTGTCTTCCAAAGGTTTGCCGACCGCAAACAGGATATGTTAAGCAGCATTGCGGCAAGCCTGCGATGTGGAGCGGAGAAACGGATTGATAAAAGCCTATCGCGCCAATTGCGAGGCGATCAGCCTGTCGGCAGTCGACGGCTCCGGAACGATTCCCGACGACATCGTCTGGATTGATCTCGTCAATCCGGACAGGGCTGAAGAGCAGCATGTGGAAAAGCTGCTGGGCGTTGAACTGCCGACGCGCGAAGACCTGAAGGATATCGAGCCTTCCAGCCGGCTTTACATGGAAGACGCCAACGTCTTCATGACCGCCTCCCTGGTGTGGAAGGCGGATTCGGATGATCCGCGCCTTACCGATGTCGCCTTCGTTCTGGTTGGCAAGCGTCTGGTGACGATCCGTTATGCCGAGCCGAAATCATTCCACCTTTTCATTGCCGCCATCACCCGCGCTCCACATGAGATGCGCAGCGGCGCGGCGCTGCTGTTGAAGCTGCTCGAAACAATCGTAGACCGCACGGCGGAAATCCTCGAAAACTCGGTCGCCGGTATCGACAATCTCGCCGCTGATATTCTCGGCAGTCAGGCGCGTTCCAAACGCAAGGCGCCGCGTTATCTCGAAGACCGGCTGACCAATATCGCCGCCTATCACCGGCTGATCTCGAAGGTCCGTGTCAGCCTCGCATCGCTGGCGCGGCTGCAGACTTTCTTTTCCACCAGCGATCAGGCGCGTGAGGACAAGGGCGCGAGGGAGCAGGGAAAGTCCATCGGGCGAGACATCCAGTCGCTCAACGAACATGCCTCCTTCGTTTCCGGCAATCTGACCTTCCTGCTCGATGCCTCGCTCGGCATCATCAACATCGAGCAGAACGGCATCATCAAGATTTTCTCGATCGCTTCGGTGGTCTTTCTGCCGCCGACGCTGGTGGCCTCTATTTACGGAATGAACTTTCAGCTCATGCCGGAGTTGAACTGGACATTTGGTTATCCACTTGCGCTGATCGTCATGGTGATGTCCGCAATCATCCCGTTTCTCTTTTTTCGTTGGAAGGGCTGGCTCTAAGGAGCCAGGATCATCATGTCCCAGATCGCTGACAAGGATGTTGCCGAGAAGCCGGATGCGGATGACGCGCACAAGAACAAGGGGCTTTATGCCGCGATCCTTGGTTCTATCGGCGTCGTTTACGGCGATATCGGCACCAGCCCGCTCTATGCCTTTCGCGAAGCCCTGCGGCCCATCGCCTATGACGGCGTAACGCAGGAAGAAGTCATCGGCCTCACATCGCTGATGATCTGGTCTCTGACGATCATCGTCACTTTCAAATACATCACGCTTTTGCTGCGCGCCGACAATGACGGCGAAGGCGGCACGCTGTCGCTCTTGGCGTTGTTGATGAAGACCGCCGGCACCCATCGCAGCGTCCTCATCGTGCTTGGCCTCATCGGTGCAGCGCTGTTCCTTGGTGATGCCATGATCACCCCGGCGCTTTCAGTCCTTTCGGCGGTGGAAGGCCTGAAACTCGTGACGCCGGAGATGGACGCCTTCATCATTCCGATCTCGGTCGGCATCCTGATTGGCCTCTTCGCCATTCAGTCGCACGGCACCGGCACGGTGGCGAAGTTCTTCGGGCCGATCACCGCGGTCTGGTTCATCGTCATGGGCCTTGCAGGCTTGGTTCACATCGCTGATGATTTCAGCATTCTCTTTGCCTTCAACCCGTGGCACGCGGTCGAGTTTCTGGCGAATGAGGGTTTTTATGGCATCGTCGTGCTCGGCGCGGTGTTCCTGACGATCACGGGTGCGGAAGCGCTCTATGCAGACCTCGGTCATTTCGGCCGCCGTCCCATCCAGTGGGCATGGTTCTGTCTGGTGTTCCCGGCGCTGACGCTGAACTATCTGGGGCAGGGTGCGCTGGTCCTGAAAGACCCGGCGGCGATGTCCAATCCCTTCTATCTGATGTTCCCGCAATGGGCGATCCTGCCCGCCGTCATTCTTGCGACTGCCGCAACCATCATTGCCAGCCAGGCGGTCATTACAGGCGCTTTTTCGCTCGTCCGCCAGGCGATCCACCTCGGCTACCTGCCGCGCATGGAAATCCTCTTCACCTCGGAAACCAATACCGGGCAGATTTATCTTCCCGCGGTCAACACCATCCTTCTGTTCGGTGTCGTGGCACTGGTCCTAACCTTCAAGAGTTCGGATGCGCTGGCCACCGCCTATGGTATCTCTGTCACCGGCGCGATGGTCGTCACCAGCCTGATGTTCTTCGAGTTCGTGCGTAAACGGTGGCAATGGTCGATCTGGCTTGCCCTTGCGGTGCTGACCCCGCTTCTGGTGCTGGAACTGATCTTCCTCGGCGCAAACCTGCTCAAGATCCATGATGGCGGATATGTGCCGGTACTGTTGGCGATCGCCTTCACCATCATCATGACCACCTGGCAGCGCGGTTCGAAAATTCTCTTCGCCAAGACCCGTCGCGGCGACGTACCGCTGAAGGCCTTCGTCGCTTCGGTGGAAAAGGAAAGCGCCCATGCGCCTGTGCGTGTGCCGGGGACTGCGATCTTTCTCACCGGCGATCCGGAGGCAGCACCGGCGGCATTGCTGCATAATCTCAAGCATAACCATGTGCTGCACGACAAGAACGTCATCCTGACAATCCGTACCGAGGACCAGCCGCGCGTCCACCCCGAAGATCGGTATACGCTGACGAAGCTGAGCGACCGTTTCGCCGTGGTCGAACTGCATTTCGGTTTCATGGAAACCCAGAACGTCACCCAGGCGTTGGGATATCTGCGTCGTACTGGCTACAAGTTCGACATCATGTCGACCTCGTTCTACCTCGGTCGCCGCAAGCTGGTGCCGGATCCCAAATCAGGCATGCCGGGCTGGCAGAACCGCCTGTTCATCGCGCTCGCCGAAACGGCAGCCGATCCCTCCGATTATTTCCGCCTGCCTGCCAATCGGGTGGTGGAACTCGGTTCGCACGTCGTGGTGTGACGAGGGGGGAATGTCGCCCAAAAGTGAGCCAGCGTTTGCGACGCCTGCATCGCCCTCATTCTGGCTCATGGCGGAATGAGGGAGTGGGTTGCCGCTGCGTCGAGCTGAAGTCCTACACAGGCCCGCCCATTAGCATTCCCTCACACATTAACGTGAAGACACCTTCCTGCGCGGCGTTAACCAACCATCAAGGTTAATAAGAGATTCTTGAACACCTGTAGAAAATTCGGTTGTCGGTGTTCGGAGTGCTGGTTTTGCGTTCGAAAAGTGTAATGCGTCGTCGGTCCCCCGTGTCCTTTCAGGGATTGGCGTCCAAATGGACGTCACCCGTTGTCTTCGGCCTCGCCGCCTGGCTTGTCTTTCCCTCCCTCGCTGCGCGTGCCGATCTTGCCTCGCTTCTGGCGGGCCTCGACAAGGGCGGCGAACAATGGCGCATGGTGCTGACGGCCTCTCCGGCTGGCTCGACGCATAACGCCTCGCTGACATTCAACGATGCGGAAGGGGACGAGGCGCTGCATGGCGGCGGCATGACCCTGCCCGATGGCAGCAAGGTCGCTTTCGTTACCAACAAGAAGGGGGAGGCAACGACGCCCGACAGCGAACGCGTCAACCGCGCCGCCAAGAAGGGCCGCATCGTCGCCACCGAAATCATGCAGCCGCCGAAGGCCTTCACCGCCGGTTCCGTGTTGCAGCGTACCTCGATGCTGGATATCGAGCCGCTGAAGCGCAAGGACCGGACGGCTTTCGTTAAGCCGAAGCGCGGCAAGGACGTCGAACTCGCCTCTTTCTATTTCCGCCGCGACGAAAAGAAGGCGGACAAGAGCGTCTCGCCGATGCTGGCGGAACTCGTTACCAACCGTACGCCTGATATTCTCGCCACGGCCTATGCGCCGGCGGCCCCTGATTTCGCCCGCGAATCGCCTTTCGACGCCATTCTCAAAAAGCCGGAGGCCGGCCGTTTCGTGCCTGAGATAAGCGCGGAAGACCACGCCTGGGCGGCGACACCGCTGCCGGCCGACGTGTTTTCCGCAGCCGAACAGCAGTGTCTGGCATCCGGCATCTATTTCGAAGCGCGCGGAGAATCGGTCAAAGGACAGGCGGCGGTGGCGCAGGTCATTCTCAACCGCGTGCGCAACCCGGCTTATCCCAAAACCATCTGCGGCGTGGTCTATCAGAACAAGGACTGGCGCAACCGCTGCCAGTTCTCCTTCGCCTGCGACAATATCAAGGACCGCGTGAATTCCGAACGCAATTGTAAAATGGCGCGTGAAGTGGCCATGGCCACCACGGCCGGCAAGATCTGGTTGAAGGAAGTGGGCTCCGCCACGCATTATCATGCCGTCTACGTGCGTCCTGCCTGGGGCAAGTCCATGAAAAAGGTCGGCCGCATCGGTCTGCACGTGTTTTACCGTACCTATGGTGGCGGCTGGAGCTGATACCACCGCCAATTTGTCGCATTTTGCGTGTCAAAAATGCCGATTCCTCGGCGAAACATCGCCCCCAAACCGTGATTTGAAGTCAAGTTGTTGTTTTTGCATGATTAATTTGTGCCAAAACAACCGCTCTCAGTGCCTTGACTAGAGAAGCCCCTAAAACTATGTTGCGCGCGACTTCAGAGCGGGCTGGAACAGGCTTAATCCGTCACCGTTTACAACTCCAAAGGGTTCTGGCATGGCTGGAACGGAGAAAAT
>JAEXMK010000258.1 GCA_023444445.1 Pseudomonadota bacterium
GGTTCACTCCGCGCCGTTTGCCGGCGATGAAAATGGCGCGCAGCAAAAGCTGCGCGTCATAAAAAACTACCGGTCACGGAAGCGATTGGTGATCGGGTAACGCCGGTCACGGCCGAAGTTCTTTTTGGTGATCTTAACGCCCGGCGCCGATTGGCGGCGTTTGTATTCGGCGAGATAGAGCAGATGCTCGATGCGGTGCACGGTGGCAACGTCATGACCACGCGCCACGATATCCTCAACTGACATTTCCTGCTCGACCAGGCATTCCAGAATATCGTCGAGGACCGGATATGGCGGCAGCGAATCCTGGTCCGTCTGGTTGGGGCGAAGCTCGGCGGATGGCGCCTTGGAGATGATGTTCTGCGGAATGACCTCGCCCGAAGGGCCGAGGGCGCCAGGCGGCACATGGTCGTTACGCCATTTCGAAATTGCGTAGACCTGCATCTTGTACAGATCCTTGATCGGGTTGAAGCCGCCGTTCATGTCGCCATAAAGCGTGGCATAACCGACCGACATTTCCGACTTGTTACCCGTCGTCACCACCATCGAACCGAACTTGTTGGAAACGGCCATCAGGATCGTTCCGCGGGCACGGCTCTGCAGGTTTTCTTCGGTAATGCCCTCTTCCGTGCCTTCGAACAGGTCCGACAGCGCCGACATGAAACCGTCCACCGGCTCGGCAATCGGCACGATATCGTAACGGCAGCCAAGTGCCCTGGCGCAGTCCGCGGCGTCCTTCAGCGAATCCTCGGAAGTGTAGCGGTATGGCAGCATGATGCAGCGAACCCGCTCCTCGCCCAGCGCATCCACGGCGATTGCCGCGCAGATGGCCGAATCGATGCCGCCGGAAAGGCCGAGAACCACGCTCTTGAAGCCGTTCTTGTTGACGTAGTCGCGGAAGCCAAGCAGGCAGGCCCGGTAGTCAGCCTCTTCGCCTTCAGGAATTTTCGAGAACGGCCCGTTTTCGCAGCGCCAGCCATCGCCTTTGCGCTTCCAGTCGGTAACGGCAAGCGTCGCCTCGAACTGGCTCATCTGGAAGGCCAGCGTCTTGTCTGCATTGAAGGCAAAGCTTGCGCCGTCGAACACAAGTTCGTCCTGGCCGCCAAGCTGGTTGGCGAAAATCAGCGGCAAGCCGCTTTCGATCACCTGTTTCAGCGCGACCTGATGGCGAACATCGAGTTTGCCGCGATAATAGGGCGAACCGTTCGGCACGAGCAGTAGCTCGGCGCCGCTTTCCGCCAGCGTCTCGCAGACACCCATGTCGTTCCAGATTTCCTCGCAGATCGGAATACCGATCCGCACGCCCCGGAAATTATAGGGGCCGGAAATCGAACCTTCCGAAAAGACGCGTTTTTCGTCGAACTCGCCGTAGTTCGGCAGGTCGATCTTGTCGCGCAGCGCAATGATCTTGCCACCGTCGATAAGCGCCACAGAGTTATGCCGGCCAGTCTCGCCCTGGCGCGGGAACCCGATAATCACGCCCGGCCCGCCATCGGCCGTATCCGCTGCCAGTTCTTCCACGGCCTTGAGGCAAGCCTTCAGAAAAGCCGGCTTCAAAACCAGATCTTCAGGCGGATAGCCGGAAATGAACAGCTCCGTTAGAAGCAGGAGATCGGCCCCTTGCGTTGCCGCATCGGCTCTCGCCTCACGCGCCTTGGCGAGATTGCCCGCCACGTCGCCGACTGTGGGATTGAACTGCCCGACGGCAATCCGGAGATGGTTCGCAGTGGTCTGTCTGTCGCTCATAGCTCTTCATTACCGCGCTCGCGCCCGCTCCGCAACGCGGCAAATGCAGTGCGCGCATCATCACTTGCGTTCACGCAGAGGTTATCGCGCCATCTGTGTGTGAACGCAAAGTTCATGTCGCATTCATCCCGCTTATGTGACAGTTACATGACACTTTCGCGACATACGATTCACTCCCGCTTCGTCACGTCGCACTGCATACCGGAGTTTAAGAGTTTGAGAAATTCGGCGCCTGAAACAGCGGCTTCCGAAAAGGCGAAGTCTGTCTTTTCGTTTGGCCTGGCTCGCGGCCTTTCCAACCGTGCCCTTTCCAAAGGTGCGGCCATTGCCTACACGACCGCCAATCTTGTGGTTATCTCCATTCTGCTGATTGTTGCGCTGGAATGGATCGTGCGCGGCACGCTGACAGATGTTGGCCCGTTTCTCACCTCGTCCGTTCGCCCCGGCATGACTACCATCGCCTCGCTGGCGCTGCTGATTATCGCGCTCGATGCCGTTTTCGGCCGGCGTTATCTGTCGCTTATCGTCGTTGCCCCGACGCTGCTGCTGGTGGCGCTGATTTCGGCGCAGAAACAGACCTACCTTTCCGATCCGCTCTACCCCTCCGACCTCCTGTTCGGCCGTCAGATCGTTGAACTCCTGCCGACCATGCTGAAAGCGCAGCCCCTGGTGGCAGCGCTTGTCGTCCTCGGTCTCTGCGCCGTTGTCGGAGTGCTGGTCTTTGCCTGGATCTCAGTTCGCAAACATGCGCCATCGCTGCGCTGGCGCGAGCGTGTCCTGAGCCTGGCGTTGGCCCTGCCCCTGCTGGCCGGTCTCGGTTCGCTGATGGAGTATTCACATTATTCCTGGATGCGTGACCGCCTCAACATCATCCCCATGATGTGGGACCAGAAGGAAAATTACCGTCACAACGGCTTTCTGATGGCCTTTGCCTTCAACATTCCGATGGCCAATGTCTCGGCACCCGACGGCTATAGCGAAAACACCATCGCCGAGCTGATGCCTGATTCCTCCGCCTTTGCTGCCAACAAGAGCGATTACCCTGATGTCATCATGCTGATGAGTGAATCGCTGTGGGACCCGACACGACTGAAAAACGTCGAGCTTTCAGCCGATCCGATGCCGGCAATCCGCGCCAAGCAATCCGGCAACGTGTTTTCGCCGGAGTTCGGCGGCATGACGGCCAATGTGGAATTCGAGGCGCTGACCGGCTTCTCCAACGCCTTCCTGCCCTATGGCAGCATTCCCTATCAGCAATATATCCGCCG
>JAEXMK010000013.1 GCA_023444445.1 Pseudomonadota bacterium
ACCTATCTTTCCGCCTGCACCACCACCGATCCCTATACGGGCGAGCAGAAGATGTCGAACACGGCCGGCGGCGCGGGTATCGGCGCTGTTGTTGGTGCTCTTGGTGGTCTGGCTGTCGGCGGCTCGCCTGTCGGCCGGCGCAATGCAGCGCTTATCGGTGCGGGTATCGGTGCGCTCGCCGGTGGCGCAATCGGCAATTACATGGACGGGCAGGAATCCGAACTTCGCGCCCAGCTGCAGGGAACCGGTGTTTCCGTGACCCGCCGTGGCGACAGCATCGTCCTTAACATGCCGTCCAACATCACCTTCGCGACGGATCAGGATCAGGTCATCCCGCCGTTCTATCCGACGCTCGATTCCGTCGCCATCGTGCTGAACAAGTTCAACCGCACGCTGATCGACATCAACGGCCATACCGATTCCACGGGCAGCCTGCCGCACAACCAGGCGCTTTCCGAGCGTCGTGCGGCCTCCGTCGCAAATTATCTCGGTGCACGCGGCGTCGACCAGCGTCGTATTTCGACGCTCGGCTTCGGCCCGTCTCAGCCGATCGCCTCGAATGCCACGTCGGACGGCCGCGCCCAGAACCGTCGCGTCGAGGTGCTGATTTCGCCGCTTAAGGGCTGATTGGATAATGAAAAGCTGAGAGGTATCTGCTCAGCTTTTCCGTTCGGCGATGAATCTTGCGGCCGCGATGAGAATCGCGGCCTTTTCGCCATAAGGGGCCAGGAGTTCGCTGGCTTCCGCCACCTGTTCCTGCAGTTTGCGGCGTGCCCAGTCTTCGCCGCGCAGTGCCACCAGCGTGCCCTTGCCGCGTGCGGCATCCTTGCCGGTCGCCTTCCCCATGGTGGCGGCATCGGCAGTCAGATCCAGAAGATCGTCGGCGAGCTGGAAGGCGAGGCCGATCTTTTCGCCGAAAAGGCGCAGTTTCTGCCTTGCGGCCTGATCGCTGCCGCTAATGATCGCTCCGGCCTCGCAGGCGAAACGCAGCAAAGCCCCGGTTTTCATAGCCTGCAATGTGATGATGCCGTCCTCGTCAGGTGCTTTCTTTTCGGCAGCGAGATCAAGAGCCTGTCCGCCAGCCATGCCGCCAATGCCGGCGGCGCGCGCGAGCGAAAGCACGAGTGCGGCCTTACGCTCGTCTGCCAGCGGATTGTCATCCGAGGCGATGATGTCGAAAGCAAGCGTCAGCAGGCTGTCACCCGCGAGGATGGCGGTTGCCTCATCGAATTTGCGGTGCACGGTCGGCTGGCCACGGCGCAAGTCGTCGTCATCCATGGCCGGCAGGTCGTCATGAACAAGCGAATAACAATGGAGGCATTCGAGTGCTGCGCCGACATAAAGAGCGGCTTCGGCATCTCCGCCGAGAAGCGTGGAACTTTCGATGACGAGAAAAGGCCGCAGGCGTTTACCGCCGTTCAGCACGCCATGGCGCATGGCCTCTAGCAGGTTTTGCGGGCGTGTGATCTCGTCCGTGCGTGCCTTGCCGGAAAGGAGGTGGCCAAGCAGCGCTTCGGTTTTCGCCGCGTTTTCGCGCAGCCTCGTTTCGAAATTCGTCATCTGAGCGTCCATGCGCGCTCTTTGGCATGTCGGGCGAATGCAGGCAAACCTTTTCGTGATTCCATTGCGCAACGGTGTGACCGGACTCGCCTTGAAGACGGCAATGGACTATGAAAGGCTTCAATTGGCGTGGGTGCGGGGACGGAAATTGAGCAGTACGCCTGAAAGCGACGCAGAATACGCCGTGCTGGCGGAAGACCGGAGCAGTCCGAAGGTGGAATTTCGCACGTTGGCAAAGCGCATCCTCATGACCTTGCTGGCTTTGCTGATCCTGCCCTATCTGCTGATCCCGGTTTATGCGCTGCCGTTCATCCGACCTGTTTCGACGCTGATGCTGGCCGATCTCGTGACTTTTCAGGGTTATGACAGACGCTGGGTGCCGCTCGAGGATATTTCACCGCGCCTCGTGCAATCCGTGATGATGTCCGAGGATGGGCAATTCTGTTTCCACGGCGGTGTGGACTGGAACCAGATGCAGTCCGTGGTCAGCAATGCACTTGATGGAGCCTCCACCCGCGGTGCCAGCACCATTCCGATGCAGACGGCCAAGAACCTGTTTTTATGGAATGGCCGCTCTTTCCTGCGCAAGGGGCTGGAGTTGCCGCTGGCAATCGCGGCTGATTTCATTTGGTCGAAAAAGCGGATGATGGAGATTTATCTCAACGTTGCCGAGTGGGGACCGGGTATTTACGGCATCGAGGCGGCGGCCCAGCATCATTTCAAGATTCCGGCTGCCAAGCTCAACTCCCGTCAGGCCGCGCTTTTGGCCGTCTCTCTGCCCAATCCGATTGACCGGGTCGCGAGCAAGCCAGGGCGCGGCCTGCAGCGGCTGGCTGGCCTTATCGAGCGTCGTGCCCGCGCCTCGGGCAGCTATGTCGGCTGCGTGCTGGACTGAGCCCAGCCCTTTGCGTCAACCCTTCCTAAAAATATAGTCCGTTTCCTGACGCAGCGTTTCGCCGGGCCGCAGGATGGCGTGCGGAAAATCCGGGTGATTGACGGCATCAGGCCAAATCTGCGTTTCGAGGCAGAAACCGGCGAAGGGACCGTAGTGCCGACCATCGAGGCCCGGAACGGGAACGTCCAGCTTGAACGCCGAATAGAACTGCACGCCCGGCTCTGTCGTGTGAACTTCAAGCGCAATATCGGAGGCGGGCGAATAGGCACGGGCGACCTTGCGCTTGGCGCGACGCTCGGGCGAAAGGCAGAAATTGTGGTCGTACAGAACCTGTTCGCCATTCTCCGTGCGCCGCATCGGCGTCGAGTGGCGCAGGTCGAAGACGGTGCCTTCAACGGAGCGGATTTCGCCTGTCGGTATCTGCTGTTCGTTGGTCGGCAGGTAAAAGTCAGCGCCGATGCTGATTTCATGGCCAAGTGCGGTATCCGCGCCGTCGAGATTGAAATAGGAGTGCTGGCAGACATTGGCGATGGTCGGCCGGTCGGTCACCGTTTCGTAAACCACCGAAAGCACGCCGCCATCGCGGATCGTATAGGTGGCGGTCACCGTGCAGTTGCCGGGATACCCGGCGCGGCCATCGGGATCGATGATCTGCAGGACGGCATGGCTTTCGCCATGTTCCATCAGCATCCAGTTGCGCTTGCCCATGCCATCGCTGCCGCCATGCAGATGAGTCACGCCCTTTTCGTTCAGCTCCAGCTGATATTCATGCCCGTCGATGGCGAACCTGCCATTGCCGATGCGATTGGCGTTGCGGCCGGGCGTGGCGCCGAAATAGGAGGAATATTTGTAGTCCTCGAACTTGTCGAAGCCAAGCACCAGCGGCGGCTGGTGGCCGTCAAGCCGCAGATCCTGGATAACGGCGCCCCAGGTGATGATTTTCGCTGTCAAACCGTCTTTCGAGATGGTGACGCGTTCGACCTTTTCACCCGTCACCGTGAAACCGAAATCTTCTCGTGCCGCACCGTCGCTCATCTCGTCATTCTCCATGGTGTCGCTAATTGCCGGGGCGGACGTTGCGTCATTTTCCGGCAATTCGCAATCCTGCAGTTTAGGCAGCCATCTGTCCGATGGCTTCGAGATCATAGGGCGTCGTCTGGTATATTTCGTTGATCCAGTTTCCGAAAAACAGATGGGCATGGCTGCGCCAGCGGTTTAGCGGGGCGAGCTCCGGGTCGTTATGCGGAAAATAATCATGCGGAAGCTTGATGGGCACGCCGGAATTCACGTCACGGAAATACTCGTCGGACAATGAGGTCGAATCATATTCGACATGATTGAACATATAGAGACGGTTACCTTCCTTCTCGTGCACCAGACACACGCCCATTTCCTCAGATTCCATCAGGATTTCGAGGTCGGGGTGTTTTTCGATATCGGCGCGCCTAACTTCCGTCCAGCGCGATACCGGAACCTGAAAATCGTCCGAAAAGCCGTTGAGGTAGATCGAGGAGGGGCAAAGGTTGCGGTGGCGATAGACCCCGAAAGCTTTTTCCTTCAGCTCGTATTTCGGCACGCCATGGAAATGATAGATGGCGGCCATCGCACCCCAGCAGACGTTGAGGGTCGAATGAACATTGGTGCGGGTCCATTCGAAAATCTTCTGCATTTCATTCCAGTACGTGACATCTTCATATTCCAGCAGCTCAATGGGAGCGCCGGTAATGATGAAACCGTCGAACTTGCGGTGACGCACTTCCTCCCACGTCTCGTAGAAGGAGAGGAGGTGCTCTTCCGGTGTGTTCTTGGCGCGATGACCGCCTATGCGGACGAGCGACAATTCCACCTGCAGCGGCGAGGCGCCGACGAGGCGCGCCATCTGGATTTCGGTCTTGATCTTGTTCGGCATGAGGTTGAGAAGCCCGATCTGGAGCGGGCGGATATCCTGCCGGATGGCCGCCGTTTCGGTCATGACCCGCACGCCCTCATGAACGAGGGTCTCAAAAGCGGGAAGCGTATCGGGTATCTTGATTGGCATGTCGACCTCTCTTTACCGGGGCACGTAAACACCGTGGCGAAAACAAAAAACCCGCCAGCGGAAACCGCGACCGGTCCCAGGAAATTGCCCTTTTCCTCGACCCTTTAGCGACTTCTTTAAAGTGGCTGCAAGCCGGTCGGCAAATCACCACTGAGGGGTTTCATAATCCCGAAGCCGGCGAAAATCAATATAGGCTGATTTCATCGGGTTTCTGCTTTCCCTTTTTGGCCGAGGTGCGATAAGGCAGGGCATGGATAAAGAGTGCTTCACCATTCTGCTTGGCGGCGATGTCACGGTGACCGATCGTCTGAAACGGGCGGTCGCGAATAGCCGCGTGATTGCGGCCGATGGCGGAATGCGCCATGCTGCGCCGCTCGGTCTTACGCCTGAACTTTGGGTCGGAGATTTCGATTCCGCCAATGAAGAGCTGCTCAATGCCTGGCCCGATGTGACGCGGCAACCCTATCCGGCGGCAAAGGCCGTGACAGATGGGGAGATCGCGGTCTCCGAAGCACTTTCGCGTGGCGCACACTCGCTGCTGCTGGTGGGCGCGCTCGGTGGCGCGAGAAGCGACCATGCGCTTCAGCACCTTCTTTATGCCGTAGCGCTTGCGGAGCGCGGTTTCGGGGTGACGCTGACCTCCGGTGAAGAAGAGGCGAGGCCGCTGCTTGCCGGTTCGCTCACTATTGATCTGCCAGCCGGATCGCTGTTTTCGGTCGCCGGGTTCACCACCCTTGAGGGGCTCAATATCGGCAATGTGCGTTATCCGCTCAATGATTTCGTGCTTGCTTTCGGCTCCTCCCGCACTATTTCCAATGTCGCGAATGGCGGCCCTGTGCATTTCTCGCTGAAAAGCGGCAAAGCCATCGTGCTTGCCCGACCCTATGACCTGACCGGAGCCTGACGCCTTGGCACCCCCAATTCTGAAACTCGACGATATCAAGCTGACCTTCGGCGTGACCCCACTGCTCGACGGCGCCAATCTCCAGGTGGAGCCCGGTGACCGTATCTGCCTTGTCGGACGCAATGGCTCGGGTAAATCCACGCTGATGAAGATTGCTGCCGGTTTGGTCGAGGCGCAGTCGGGCGAGGTTTTCCGGCATCCTGCCGCCACCATTCGTTATCTGGAACAGGCACCGGATTTTGCGGGTTATGATACTGTGCAGGCCTATGCGGAAGCGGGGCTTGGGCCGGGTGACGATACCTATCGGGTGACCTATCTTCTCGAACATCTGGGTCTTACCGGACAGGAAAACCCGGAGAGCCTCTCAGGCGGCGAAGCGCGCCGTGCGGCGCTTGCCCGCGTCATGGCGCCTGAGCCTGATATTCTGATGCTGGACGAGCCGACCAACCATCTGGACCTGCCCACTATCGAATGGCTGGAAGGCGAGTTACAGCAGACGCGGAGTGCCCTGGTGCTGATCTCGCACGACCGGCGCTTTCTGGAGAAGGTCTCGACCTCCACAGTGTGGCTCGATCGCGGTCAGTCGCGCCGTCTCAATCGTGGCTTTGCCCATTTCGAGGAATGGCGCGACAAGGTGCTGGAAGAAGAGGAGCTTGAGCAGCACAAGCTCGGCAAGGCCATCGAGCGTGAAGAACACTGGATGCGTTACGGCGTGACCGCAAGGCGCAAGCGCAACATGCGCCGCGTCGGCGAGCTTCAGGCCATGCGCGCGGAATATCGTGGCCACAAGGGGCCGCAGGGTTCCGTACAGGCAACCGTTACCGAAGGGCGCGAATCCGGCAAGCTGGTCGTCGAGGCCGACGCCATCACCAAGGCTTATGGCGAGCGCGTGATCGTGGCGCCATTCTCGCTCAGGGTTCATCGGGGGGATTGCATCGGTCTCGTCGGTCCGAACGGTGCGGGCAAAACCACGCTCCTGAAGATGCTGACGGGCCAGCTTGAACCCGACAGCGGCACGGTGAAGCTCGGCACCAATCTGGAGATCGCCACGCTCGACCAGAAACGTGAGGATCTCAACCCTAACGAAACGCTCGCCCATTATCTGACCGATGGGCGTGGTGACAATCTTCTCGTCAATGGCGAAGTGAAGCATGTTACGGGTTACATGAAGGACTTCCTGTTCCAGCCGGAACAGGCGCGCACACCCATCCGCAATCTTTCCGGTGGGGAGCGCGCCCGTCTTATCCTGGCACGCATTCTCGCCCGGCCGACCAATCTTCTTATCCTCGACGAACCGACCAACGATCTCGACATCGAAACGCTCGATCTGTTGCAGGAGATCGTGGCCGGTTTTTCCGGTACGGTCATTCTCGTCAGCCACGACCGTGATTTTCTGGATCGTACCGTCACCTCCACTATCGCGCCGGCCAATCCCGATCAGCCGGATGGGCGCTGGATCGAATATGCGGGCGGCTATTCGGACATGATGGCGCAGCGCAAGGGTGCGGCGGAAGAAAAACGCAAGGCAGACAGGCAGGAAAAGGCGAAAGCCGTATCTTCAGCTTCGCCATCGCAGGAGCCCGTAAAGGCCAAGGGCAAACTTTCCTTCAAGCAGAAATTCGCTCTCGAAAATCTTCCGAAGGAAATGGAAAAGGCCCAGGAAGAGATCGCAAAACGCGAACAGCGCATGGCTGACCCGCAACTCTTCGCCAAGGATCAGGCGACCTTCAACAAGCTGGCGCAGGAAATGGAAAAGCTGCGCGAAAAGCTGGAGACCATGGAAGAGGAATGGCTGGAGTTGGAGATGCTGCGCGAAGAACTGGAGAGCTGAAACCAGGCGCCCCCCATTCAATCAGCCCTCCTTCGGCCTTTGACAGGCAAGCGGAATTGCCGTTCTATGCTCGCGTTCGTTTGGAGGACGTCTGAAATGCGCATGATTTTCGTCAATCTGCCGGTCAAGAACATCGAGGCATCGAGAAGCTTTTTCACGGCCCTCGGTTTCAGTTTCAATCCGGAGTATTCCGACGACCGCACGCTCTGCATGATCGTGGAGGAGAACATCTTCGTGATGCTTCTTCAGGAGGAACGTTTTCGCGATTTCATCAATGGTGATATCGCCGATGCCAAGCGTAGCACCGAGGTTCTGACCTGCCTTTCCGCCGGGAGCCGCGAGGAGATCGACGGGATGATCGCGACCGCGCTTGCCTCCGGTGGCAGCAGCTGGAAACCGGTCCAGGACCATGGCTTCATGTATGCGGGGAGCTTTCAAGATCCCGACGGTCACGTTTGGGAACTGGTGCATATGACGGGGCAGGGCTGATCTCAGCCGTCTTGCCAATCACAGACGACGGGACTAAACCATCATCTTGATCTAACGGGGTGTCTTCTGTGCTCATGCGCAGAAGGCTGAGAGGCTTGCCAACCCGAAGAACCTGATCCGGTTCATACCGGCGGAGGGATTAGACGGCTTAAAGGCAAGCGGCTACTCCTTCTCGTTTTTTGAGGAGATACCCGTGCGCCGTCGTCTTTTTCTGAATTCCGTTATTGCCGCCTCGCTGTTTCTGCCCGGTCTCGCCGCGGCTCAGGATAAGCCGGAACTGACCGTCTATACCTATGAAAGCTTCGTTTCCGAATGGGGTCCCGGCCCTAAGGTGAAGGAAGCTTTCGAGGAGGTCTGCAGCTGCAAGGTCAATTTTGTGGGTGTCGCGGATGGTGTGGCACTGCTCAATCGTCTGAAGCTTGAAGGTGCAGGATCCAAGGCGGATGTGGTCGTTGGTCTCGACACGAATCTTGTCGCAGAGGCGAAACAGACCGGTCTTTTTGACGTGAGCGGAATCGATGCGTCGGCGGCCAAGGTGCCCGGCGGTTACAAGGATGATGTTTTCGTACCCTATGACTATGGGCATTTCGCTGTCATCTATGACACGCAGACGGTGAAGAACCCGCCGACGAGCCTGAAGGAGCTGGTGGAAGGCGATCCCGCGCAGAAGATCGCCATTCAGGATCCGCGCACTTCCACGCCGGGGCTTGGCCTGCTTCTGTGGGTGAAATCGGTTTATGGCGACAAAGCGCCGGAGGCCTGGGCAAAGCTCAGGAAGCGCATTCTCACCGTCACGCCGGGCTGGTCGGAATCCTATGGCCTCTTCACCAAGGGGGAAGTGCCGATGGTGCTCTCCTACACTACCTCGCCCGCCTATCACATGGTCGCGGAAAAATCGGAGCGTTATCAGGCTGCGGCCTTTTCCGAAGGGCATTACATCCAGATAGAAGTCTCTGGTCTCCTTAAAAACGCACCGCACAAGGATCTGGCAAAGCAGTTTCTCGCTTTCACACTGACATCAGGTTTTCAGGACGCCATTCCTGAAAACAACTGGATGATGCCGGTCGCGGCCACGTCGGCACCCTTGCCAGAGGCATTTTCCAAACTCGTCGTGCCGCAAAAGACCTTCCTGATGGATCCCGAAGAGGTGGCGAAGAACCGCAAGGCCTGGATCGACGAATGGCTTTCAGCCATGAGCATGAACTGAGGAAGAGGCACGCCCGCACATGATGTTGCGTCGCGATTATCGGCGGTCGGTCATTTTCGGGACGGCGGCTTTTGCCGCCGTTTTCCTGTTCATGGCGCTCGCGGTTTTTGCGCTGCTGTCCTTTGATGCCGGCCCATCCGCCACCGGTATCATGGATGTCTATACGTTGCGCATCCTGCGCTTCACGCTTTACCAGGCGACGCTGTCCACCCTTTTGTCCATCGTTCTCGGTCTGCCCGTCGCTCTGGCACTCGCCCGGCGCAGAGAGTTTCCGGGAAGAATCTGGATCGTCCGGCTGATGGCGGTGCCAATGGGGTTGCCGGTGATCGTCGGCGCCTTCGGCATCATCACTATCTGGGGCAGGCAAGGCGTGCTGAACAGTGCCCTTGTTTTTGCCGGTGCGGATGAGCCGTTCAGCATATACGGTCTTTCCGGCATTCTCATTGCTCACGTCTTCTTCAATCTGCCGCTTTCCGTGCGGCTGATGCTGGCCGGGCTGGAGCGCATTCCGGGAGAATATTGGCGCATGGCGGCAAGTCTCGGCATGGGGTCGGTTTCGGTTTTCCGTTTCATCGAATGGCCGGCGGTCTCGCGGCTCATTCCCGGCATTGCCGGGCTGGTTTTCATGCTGTGCGCCACCAGCTTCACGCTTGTGCTTCTTCTGGGCGGCGGGCCGGCGGCAACGACGCTGGAAGTGGCGATCTATCAGGCGCTGCGGTTCGATTTCGATCCGCAGCGGGCAATCGCGCTTTCGGTTCTGCAAATTGTGCTCACCGCAATCCTGCTTGCGCTTCTCGCCTTTCTGCCGTCACCGGAAGCGGAAATCTCCTCGCTTGGTCGCAGCATGCACCGTTTCGACGGCAAAAGCACCGCCGTGCTTCTGTGGGACGGTGCGGCAATCGCTTTTGCTGTTTTTCTGGTCGGGTTGCCGCTTGTCGCCATCGCTGTTTCGGGGTTGCAGGCCGATCTGCCGCGCCTGCTCACCGCGCCGATCTTCCTGCGTGCTGCGGCGACCAGTCTCGCCATCGCCATGCTGTCGGCAATTCTCGTCGTTTTCTGCTGCATGGCGATCATCGGCGCGCGCCAGGCCATCGGCTCCAGACGCAAGGTGGCGTGGCCTCTCCGCCTACTTTCCGCCCTGCTTGGGGCAGGCTCCTCGCTGGTGCTGCTTGTTCCGCCTGTCGTGTTGGGAAGCGGTTGGTTCCTGCTGCTGCGCGCCTTCGGTGATGTCAGCTTCTATGCGCCCGTTCTCGTGGCGCTCATCAATATGCTGATGGCCCTGCCGCTGGCCATGCGGGTGATGGAGCCGGCCTTCACCAGTCATTTCCTGCGCACCGGCCGGCTTTCCGCCAGCCTCGGACTTCAGGGCTTTTCACGGTTGCGGTTTGCCGATCTGCCGGTTCTTCGGCGGCCCATGCTGATGGCGCTCTCTTTTGCCATGGCGCTGTCGCTCGGCGATCTCGGGGCGGTTGCGTTGTTCGGATCGGAAAACTTCATAACCTTGCCCTGGCTGGTTTACAGCAATATGGGGAGCTATCGCACCAATGATGCCGCCGGATATGCCTTCCTCCTCGGGATCGTCTGTCTGCTGCTTGCCGCAGGCGGTATTTCCAGACCATCCCAATCAGCAGGGGCTCGTATATGACAGGCGATGATTTTGCCGTGGAGCTGGATAATGTCAGGCTAAGGCTCGGGACGCAGGATTTCGATCTTGATTGCACTTTCTCGCAAGGTCAGGTGACGGCGGTTGTGGGTGCCTCCGGCTCGGGAAAATCGACGCTCCTCAGTCTCGTGGCCGGTTTCGAGGTGCCGGATTCCGGCCGCGTGTTTATCGATGGACAGGACGTCACGGCAAAGGATCCTTCGGAAAGGCCGGTTTCATCGATTTTTCAGGACAATAATCTTTTCGCCCATCTCGATATTTTCACCAATGTCGCCCTTGGCGTCAGCCCCAGCCTGAAATTGCGGGCGGAGGACCGGCAGAAGATCGAAGTGGCGCTGGCGCGCGTTGGTCTTGCGGGTTTCGACAGGCGCCTGCCGGGTACGCTTTCCGGCGGGGAAAGGCAAAGGGCGGCGCTGGCGCGTGCGCTGGTGCGGCAAAAACCGGTTATGTTGCTCGATGAACCCTTCGCCGCGCTCGATCCGGGATTGCGCGCGGGCATGACGTCTCTGCTTCTCGACTTGCACGACGAAACAAAAAATACGGTGATTATTGTCACACATCATCCCGACGACATAAAAAAGTTGGCGCAGCGGGTGGTTTTTCTTGAGCTTGGCCGCGTTGTCTACGCAGGCGCGACCGCAGATTTCTTCGCCACACAAAATGTGAAGGCGGTCGATAGTTTTCTGAATGGCTGATCGCCTTATTTTCGACGCGTGCCGCTGGCAATCGCTTTAGATGACTTCAATGGCGCTAATTTGCACTTGCCAGTTTCAAGTTGTTGCCCGAGAAAAGATGGGAATTATTGCGTTCTTCAGGAATATTCAGGGCTTGATGGATCGTTTTTACCGCTTTGGCATTCATGCCCATTGGGGCGAATCTGTTATTCTGGTCTGCAATTAACGGATGATCAGGAACGTTAAGGGGCAGGCATAGAGAATGAAAAATAGCATGACTGCACAGCGGAGGCTTTTCTCCGGTTCAGGCCTTCGCCGTTCCGGCAGGCTTGCTGCGGCGTGGTCTGCACTGACGGCGTCCGCCGTGCTGCTGTCATCGTGCCAGTCCCTGTTCAGCCCGGCCTATCAGTCCACATTGCGTCCCTCGGACAACCCGCAGACCGTGGAACAGGTGCAGAAGAACGATCCACGTGCCCAGATGGGTGCACGCGAACATCCGCGTATCGTGGCAAGTTATGGCGGCGAGTATCGCGATGCCAAGACGGAACGGCTGGTCGCCCGCATTGCCGGCGCGCTGACCGCTGTGTCGGAAAATCCGCAGCAATCCTACCGCATCACCATTCTCAATTCGCCCGCCATCAACGCTTTCGCTTTGCCCGGCGGATATCTTTACGTCACGCGCGGCCTTCTGGCGCTCGCCAATGACGCGTCGGAAGTGGCGGCCGTGCTTTCGCACGAAATGGGCCATGTCACCGCAAACCACGGCATCGAACGCCAGCGCCGCGAAGAGGCGGAGGTGATTGCCAGCCGCGTGGTTGCGGAAGTTCTGTCGAGCGATCTCGCCGGCAAACAGGCCCTGGCACGCGGCAAGCTGCGGCTTGCGGCCTTCTCCCGTCAGCAGGAATTGCAGGCAGACGTCATTGGGGTTCGCATGCTGGGCGAGGCCGGTTACGATCCATACGCGTCGCCGCGTTTTCTGGATTCCATGGCGGCCTATGCACGGTTCTCGTCGGCTGATCCCGAAAACGACCAGAGCCTCGACTTCCTTTCCAGTCACCCCAACACGCCGCAGCGTATCGAGCTTGCGCGCCGCCATGCCCGCGCCTTCGGCCAAGAAGGTCAGGTCGGGGATAAGGGCCGCGACTGGTTTCTGGATGGTATAGATGGGCTGCTTTACGGGGACAGCCCTCAGGAAGGTTACGTCCGCGGCCAGACATTCCTGCACGGAACGCTGGGCATCCGTTTCGACGTGCCCGAAGGTTTCGTCATCGACAACAAGGTGGAAGCCGTTCTGGCGACGGGGCCGGGCGATATGGCCATCCGTTTCGATGGTGTGGCCGATCCTAAGCAGACGAGCCTCGCCAACTATCTTACCAGCGGCTGGGTTGCCGGCCTGTTGCCGGAAACAGTCAAGGAAACGCAAATCAACGGTCTGGAGGCTGCGACAGCCCGGGCGAGTGCGGATAAATGGGATTTCGACGTGACCGTCATTCGTGTCGGCCAGCAGATATTCCGTTTCCTGACAGCAGTGCCAAAAGGCAATACCCAGCTCGAGTCCATTGCCAACACATTGCGCACCAGCTTCCGCAAGATGACGCCGCAGGAGATAGCCTCGCTGAAGCCGCTGAGGGTGCGGGTGGTGACGGTGAAGCCCGGTGAAACCGTGGCGACGATGGCGGCGAGGATGATGGGAACGGAGCGGAAGCTCGACATGTTCCGTATGATCAATGCCATGAGCGCGACGGCGACGCTTCAGCCGGGCCAACGTGTAAAGATCATCGCTGAATAAATAAAAACCCCGGATTACTCCGGGGTTTTGTGTTCAAGTCGTCAGCCGGCAATCATTGCCACTCGCGCACGTCAACGAAATGACCGGCGATTGCCGCCGCCGCCGCCATGGCGGGGGAGACGAGGTGGGTGCGGCTCTTATAGCCCTGACGGCCCTCGAAGTTGCGGTTCGAGGTGGAGGCGCAGCGTTCGCCCGGCTTCAGACGGTCGTCATTCATGGCAAGGCACATGGAGCAGCCGGGTTCGCGCCATTCAAAACCGGCGTCTAGGAAGATCTTGTCCAGACCTTCCTTTTCCGCCTGTTCCTTGACGAGGCCGGAGCCGGGTACGATCATCGCCGAGACGGTAGGGGCGACCTTGCGGCCATCGACGATCTTCGCTGCCGCACGCAAGTCCTCGATACGGCCATTGGTGCAGGAGCCGATGAAGACGCGGTCGATGGCGATATCGGTGATGCGTGTGCCGGGTTTCAGGCCCATATAGTCAAGCGCACGCCATTTGGAGGTGCGCTTGTTTTCTTCCTCGATATCGTCGGGATTGGGAACGATACCTTCAACGGAGGTCACATCTTCCGGAGAAGAACCCCAGGAGACGATTGGAGGCAGGTTGGCCGCATCGAGAATGACAACCTTGTCGTAATGGGCGCCTTCGTCGGATTTCAGCGTCTTCCAATAGGCGATGGCCTGTTCCAGCGTTTCGCCCTTCGGCGCACGCGGCTTGTCCTTGATGTAATCGAAAGTCGTTTCGTCAGGTGCGATCAGACCGGCACGGGCGCCGCCCTCGATCGTCATGTTGCAGACCGTCATGCGGCCTTCCATGGAGAGCGAGCGGATCGCCTCGCCGGCAAATTCGATCACATGGCCGGTACCACCAGCCGTGCCAATCTCGCCGATAATGGCAAGGATGATGTCCTTGGCGGTCACGCCTTCAGGAACCTTGCCATCGACACGCACCAGCATGTTCTTGGCCTTTTTCTGGATCAGCGTCTGGGTGGCCAGAACGTGCTCCACTTCCGATGTGCCGATGCCATGTGCCAGTGCGCCGAAAGCGCCGTGGGTCGAGGTGTGGCTGTCGCCGCAGACGATCGTCATGCCGGGCAGGGTGAAACCCTGTTCGGGGCCGACGATGTGGACGATGCCTTGGCGTTTGTCACGCTCCGAATAATATTCGACACCGAAATCCTTGGCGTTCTGCGCAAGCGCTTCCACCTGAATGCGGCTTTCCTCGTTCTTGATGCCTTCCAATCGGTCAGCGGTGGTTGGAACGTTGTGGTCGACCACAGCGAGCGTACGGGCCGGCGAATGTACCGGCCGTCCGGCGATGCGCAAACCTTCGAAGGCCTGCGGGCTCGTCACCTCATGCACGAGGTGACGGTCGATATAGAGAAGACAGGTTCCGTCCGGGTCACGATTGACGACGTGGTCGTCCCAGATTTTGTCATACAAAGTGCGGGGTGCGCTCATGGCTCAATGCCTTGTCATGGAAAAGAATATTCAGGGTTTAATAAGGCGGTGGACAGCGGGTGCTGTCAGGCGAGCCTAAGTCGGCTGTTGAGCGCCCCGGAAATGCGCGCAAAGAACCGTGCCGGCAGACGCTTGTGGTCCTGCAGCACATAAACATTCTGTGCGAGACATCCGAATTTAGATCCCATGGCAACTTTCATAGCAGATCGATGGTTTTACGGCAATATGAATGCTTGGGAGACACGCCCGAGGATGGAATAGTTTCGCTCCTATGCGCTGCACCAGGGCTGGAGGGCCTGAACCGCAACGCTTTCCAACGGATATGATGCGGCGCAACTTGCCTATTTTGCGGCGCACATATAGATGGGTTCCCTTATCATTTGCATTCGACGAGAAATCGAAGGGAGGAAAGCATATGGTATCCGAAAAAGCCCTCATCTCGAAGATCACCTGGCGGCTGATGCCGTTTCTTGGCCTTCT
>JAEXMK010000030.1 GCA_023444445.1 Pseudomonadota bacterium
AAGGAGATCATGACATGGCACGCGTAAAACGTGGCGTAACTTCCCGCGCCAAGCACACCAAGACACTCAAGGCAGCCAAGGGCTTCTACGGCCGCCGCAAGAACACCATCCGCGCAGCAAAGGCTGCTGTGGATCGTTCCAAGCAGTACGCTTATCGCGACCGTAAGGTCAACAAGCGCAACTTCCGCGCTCTGTGGATCCAGCGTATCAACGCTGCTGTTCGCGAATTCGGCCTGACCTATGGCCGCTTTATCGACGGCCTGAACAAGGCTGGCATCGAAGTCGACCGCAAGGTTCTGTCCGACATGGCTATCCATGAGCCGGCAGCATTCGGCGCGCTCGTTGAAGCAGCGAAGAAGGCTCTTGAGTACCTCAAGGATGCTGGTACGACCAACGAGTTTGAAACCGCTGTAAAGTAATTACGGCGCGGACAATCTGTTGTTCATTTGAAACCCGCGCCGGTCCTCCGGCGCGGGTTTTCCGTTTTTGAAGTTCATGGCAATTCCGGCAAAAGCGTCAGGCGCTTCGTCCCGGATTTGTCGGAGACAAAAGGGTGGGGCATCGGCCGGCATTTGACCGGGCAAGCTCCAGGGGGCAAAAAATGCTGGTTGCCGCAAGCGAAGTGGAAAAGGCAAAGGGCTTTCACGTCCATCTCGAGGATGGTGATATCGCAGCCTTGATGCGGGCATTGCTTCAGAGCGAGCGCCGTGTGCAGAAACTCGAGCTTTCCGCCGCTACCGTCTGGATCAAACGTCAGGGCACGGAAACGCCGTCCTGGTGGATAAAGCTGCAGACTTTTCTTGCAAAACTGCTTCCCTACACCTTCATGCGGCCTTCGCCACCGCTTGACGGTGCCGGGCTGATGCGTCGCGAACTCGAAACGCTTGAGGTCTTCAAGGCCCGCGGTTTTCCCGTTCCGCCCATCATTTATTCCTCGCTCACGGCCGTTGTTCTGGGCGATGTCGGGCCCACCATCATGGAGCGCATGGACGTGATAAAGGTCGCAAGACCGTCGGAACATGATGCCTTGCTGGTTAAATCGGCAGAAGCGCTTGGCGAACTGCACGCGGCGGGTCTCTGCCATGGTCGTCCGCATGTGCGCGACTTCTTTCTCCAGGACGGCCGTGTCGGTTTCATGGATTTCGAGGAGCGCCCTCAGGAGGTCATGCCGCTGGAAACGGCGCAGGCCCGCGATATATGGCTACTGTTTTTACAGGTCGCGACCCGCGCCTGCGATACGTCGAAAACCTGTGATGCCGCCTTTTCCCGCTGGCGTGAAAACGCCCCGCCCCGGGCGCTGGAAGAATTGTGCCGCCTGACCGGCATTCTGGGGCGATTTTTACCGCTTGCCCGGTTGATCGGGCGCGTGCGGATGGGTAGTGATCTGCGACGCTTTATCATGGCGACCGACTATCTGATGAATGCTGTGAACCCCGAAGCCGCTCTCAAAAAAACCGGCAAGGCAGGAAAAGATGACAGAACTTGATACCTTGAAATCGCAACTGATGTCGGAGATCGCCACCGCTGCCGATGAGCCGGCCATCGAAGCCGTACGCGTTTCCGCGCTGGGCAAGAAGGGCTCGGTTTCGGAGCTTCTGAAGACGCTTGGCAGCATGACGCCGGAAGAGCGCCAGACCCGGGGCGCTGCCATCAATCAGCTCAAGACGGAGATCACCGACCTCATCGGTGAGCGCAAGAACGCGCTGAAGGATGCCGCCATCGCCGCCCGCCTGAAGGCGGAAACGGTGGATGTCAGCCTGCCGGTTCGCCAGTCCCCCGCCGAGCGTGGCCGCATTCATCCCATCAGCCAGATCGTCGATGAAATCACCGCCATCTTCGCGGATATGGGTTTCTCGATCGCCGAAGGTCCTGACATCGAGACCGACTATTACAATTTCACGGCGCTGAATTTCCCCGAAGGCCATCCGGCCCGCGAGATGCACGACACCTTTTTCTTCCAGCCGGATGAAAACGGCGAGCGCAAGGTGCTGCGCACCCATACCTCGCCGGTGCAGGTGCGCACCATGGAGGCCCAGAAACCGCCGATCCGCATCATCATCCCCGGCAAGACCTACCGGCAGGATTCCGATGCGACGCATTCGCCGATGTTCCACCAGGTGGAGGGCCTCGTCGTCGACAAGACGGCCAACGTCGCCAACCTGCGCTGGGTGCTGGAAGAGTTCTGCAAGGCCTTCTTCGAAGTTCCCTCGGTGACGATGCGGTTCCGCCCGTCCTTCTTCCCGTTCACCGAGCCGAGCTTCGAGGTGGACATCCAGTGCGACCGTTCCGGCCCGATCGTCAAGTTCGGCGAAGGCACGGACTGGATGGAAATCCTCGGCTGCGGCATGGTGCATCCCAACGTCCTGCGCGCCGGCGGGCTCGATCCCGACGAATACCAGGGGTTCGCCTGGGGCATGGGCCTCGACCGCATCGCCATGCTGAAATACGGCATGCCGGACCTGCGCGATTTCTTCAACGCCGATGTCCGCTGGATGAACCACTACGGCTTCCGCCCGCTCGACATGCCGACGCTGTTCGGCGGCCTGAGCGCTTGAAGGGAGGGACAGACACATGAAATTCACGCTCTCCTGGCTCAAGGATCACCTTGAGACCGATGCAACCCTGGATGAGATCTGCGAGCGCCTGACGGCGATCGGCCTCGAGGTAGAGGATGTCGATGACAAGGCGGCCTACAAGCCCTTCGTCATCGCCAAGGTCGTCTCCGCCGAGAAACACCCTTCTGCCGACCGGCTGAAGGTGCTGATGGTCGATGCCGGCGACGGCAAGCCGGTGCAGGTCGTCTGCGGCGCGCCAAACGCGCGGGCAGGCCTGGTCGGTGCCCTGGCGCGGCCCGGCACCTATGTCCCCGGCATCGACGTGACGCTGTCGGTCGGCAATATCCGCGGCGTTGACAGCCACGGCATGATGTGCTCCGAAAAGGAGCTCGACATGTCGGACAACCACGAGGGCATCATCGACCTGCCGGTGGATGCC
>JAEXMK010000079.1 GCA_023444445.1 Pseudomonadota bacterium
AAATGGCGGATACGATCCGATGCGGGCTGATACTTGCCCACCTGCCGGTCGATTTCCAGAAAACCTGTTACCTTGCCCACGTTTATGTCCTCACATCAAAGCGGAGCGCCTGTCGGGCCCCAGTACCGTCAAGCGAAACCAATAACCGCTCCCAGTACGATGAATTCAAATCCGATCTCGCCGCTCGTCCAGTAGATCACCGTGGGAACGGCGATCGCTGTTATCAGCGAGACCAGTTGGTGTAGTGTTCTCACGCGGCGGATTATTCCGCCGCAACGCCCATTTTCATCCGTTCCATATCCTCCAGCGCACGACGGTATTCGACCGGCATGACCTTACGGAATTTCGGACGGAACTCGCTCCAGCGGTCGAGTATATCCTTGGCGCGCGACGAATTCGTGTAGTGGAAGTGGTTCGAGATCAACTGGTAAAGGCGCTCCTCGTCGTGGCGCGTCATGTCCTCGGAAACGTCCACACGTCCCTTGTGCATGAGGTCGCCGCCGTGATGGTGCAGCTTTTCCAGCATGTCGTCTTCTTCCGGAACCGGTTCCAGCTCGACCATGGCCATGTTGCAGCGGGTGGCGAAATCGCCCTTTTCGTCGAGAACATAAGCCACGCCACCGGACATGCCGGCCGCGAAGTTGCGGCCCGTCTCGCCGAGAACCACGACAATGCCGCCGGTCATGTATTCACAACCGTGATCGCCCACGCCTTCGACAACCGCGACCGCGCCGGAATTGCGCACTGCAAAGCGCTCACCCGCAACACCGCGGAAATAGCACTCGCCGGTAATCGCACCATAGAGAACCGTGTTTCCGACGATGATCGAGTTTTCCGCGACAATGCGGGTGTTTTCCGGCGGGCGCACGATGATGCGGCCACCTGAAAGACCCTTGCCGACATAGTCGTTACCGTCTCCCACCAGATCGAAGGTGATGCCCCGAGCCAGGAACGCGCCGAAGGACTGACCCGCCGTGCCGCGCAGCGTCACGTGGATCGTATCGTCCTTCAGACCCTTGTGACCCCAGCGCTTGGCAAGCGCGCCCGAAAGCATGGCACCGGCGGAACGGTCGACGTTCTTGATCGGCACTTCGAAAACCACAGGCTCGCGGTTTTCGAGCGATGGCTGCGACTTCTCGATCAGCTTGCGGTCGAGAATATCGTCGATCGGATGCTTCTGGCGTTCGGTCCAGAAGGTCGCTTCCTTCGGAGCTTCGACCTTGTGGAAGATGCGGCTGAAATCCAGCCCCTTGGCCTTCCAGTGCGCCAGCATCTCATCCTTCTCAAGCAGTTCGGAAGCACCGATGATCTCGTCCAGCTTGGTCACGCCAAGCGAGGCAAGGATTTCGCGCACTTCTTCGGCGACGAAGAAGAAATAGTTGATGACGTGTTCCGGCGTACCCTTGAAGCGCTTGCGCAGAACCGGGTCCTGCGTGGCAACGCCCACGGGGCAGGTGTTCAGATGGCACTTGCGCATCATGATGCAGCCAGCGGCAATCAGAGGCGCGGTGGCAAAACCGAATTCGTCCGCACCAAGCAGCGCGCCGATGATGACGTCACGGCCGGTCTTCAGACCGCCATCCACCTGCAGTGCAACGCGAGAGCGAAGACCGTTCAGCACCAGTGTCTGCTGGGTTTCGGCAAGGCCGATTTCCCACGGAGAACCCGCATGCTTGAGCGAGGTGAGCGGCGAAGCGCCCGTGCCGCCATCGAAACCGGAGACGGTGATATGGTCGGCACGTGCCTTGGCAACACCCGCCGCAACCGTGCCGACGCCCACTTCCGACACCAGCTTCACCGAAACATCGGCTTCCGGGTTGACGTTCTTCAGATCGTAGATCAGCTGCGCCAGATCTTCGATCGAATAGATATCGTGGTGCGGCGGTGGCGAAATGAGGCCGACGCCCGGCGTCGAATGCCGGGTCTTGGCAACCGTCGCATCCACCTTGTGGCCGGGCAGCTGTCCGCCTTCGCCGGGCTTTGCACCCTGCGCTACCTTGATCTGCAGCATATCGGCATTGACGAGATATTCCGTCGTCACGCCGAAACGGCCGGACGCGATCTGCTTGATTGCCGAGCGCTCAGGATTCGGCTTGCCATTGAGCAGAGGCAGATAGCGGTCGGATTCTTCGCCGCCCTCGCCGGTGTTGGACTTGCCGCCGATCTGGTTCATGGCAATCGCAAGCGTCGTATGCGCTTCGCGGCTGATCGAACCGAAGGACATGGCGCCCGTCGAGAAGCGCTTGACGATTTCAGCCGCAGGCTCGACTTCATCGATGGAAACGGGCTTGCGACCGAGCGCTTCCGCCGACTTGATGTTGAACAGGCCACGGATGGTGTTCATCCGCAGCGCCGTCTCATTCACCATGCCAGCGAATTCGCGGTAGCGATCCTGGCTGTTGCCACGCACAGCATGCTGCAGCGAGGCCACGGCATCCGGCGTCCAGGCGTGGCTTTCACCGCGCATGCGATAGGCATATTCGCCGCCGATATCGAGCGTATTGGCAAGGATCGGATCCTTGCCGAAGGCAGCCGTGTGACGCGTTACGGTTTCTTCGGCGATTTCGGTGAGACCAACACCTTCGATGGAGGTTGCGGTGCCAAAGAAATATTTCTCGACGAATTCCGAAGACAGGCCAACGGCGTCGAAAATCTGCGCGCCGCAATAGGACTGGTAGGTGGAAATGCCCATCTTGGACATGACCTTGAGAATGCCCTTACCCACCGCCTTGATGTAGCGATAAACGACTTCGTCGTCAGACACTTCCTTAGGGAAGGCGCCGTGCTTGTGCATGTCGAGCAGCGTATCGAAAGCGAGATAGGGGTTGATCGCCTCCGCACCATAACCGGCAAGCAGGCAGAAATGGTGAACTTCGCGCGGCTCGCCGGTTTCCACGACGAGACCGACCGAGGTGCGCAGACCCTTGCGGATCAGGTGATGGTGCACGGCGGCCGTCGCCAGAAGTGCGGGGATCGCGATGCGATCCGGGCCAAGCTGGCGGTCGGAGAGAACAATGATGTTGTAACCGCCGCGCACGGCGGATTCCGCCCGCTCGCACAGGCGGTCGAGCATCTCGGGCATACCTTCCGCGCCACGCTCCACATCATAGGTGAAGTCCAGCGTCTTGGTGTCGAAACGATCTTCCGTGTGGCCGATGGAGCGGATCTTTTCCAGATCGCCATTGGTCAGGATCGGCTGGCGCACTTCCAGACGCTTGGCGCGGGCCGCCCCTTCGTGATCGAGAAGGTTCGGGCGCGGACCGATAAAGGACACGAGGCTCATGACGAGTTCCTCGCGGATCGGATCGATCGGCGGGTTGGTGACCTGCGCGAAATTCTGCTTGAAATAGGTGTAAAGCAGCTTCGACTTGTCCGACATGGCCGAAATCGGCGTATCGGTGCCCATCGAACCGATGGCTTCCTGACCGGTCGTCGCCATTGGCGACATCAGGAGCTTCGTATCTTCGCTGGTATAACCGAAGGCCTGCTGACGGTCGAGCAGGGACACGTCGCGGCGCAGCGCGCGCGGCTCCACGGGCTTCAGATCCTCGAGAATGAGCTGGGTGCGGTCAAGCCAGGTGCGATAGGGATGCTTGGCGGCAAGCTCGTGCTTCACATCCTCGTCGGAAATGATCGCGCCCTTTTCCATGTCGATCAGCAGCATCTTGCCGGGCTGCAAACGCCACTTCTTGATGATGCGTTCTTCGGGAACCGGCAGCGTACCGGCTTCCGACGCCATGATGACGCGGTCGTCATCGGTAACGAGATAACGCGCGGGACGCAGGCCGTTGCGGTCGAGGGTCGCACCGATCTGCTTGCCATCGGTGAAGGCGACGGCAGCGGGGCCATCCCAAGGCTCCATCAGCGCGGCATGATATTCGTAAAACGCCTTGCGCTCCGCCGACATGGACAGGTTGCCCGACCATGCTTCGGGGATCAGCATCATCACGGCATGGGCCATGGAATAACCGCCGCGCACGAGGAATTCGAGCGCGTTGTCGAAACAGGCGGTATCCGACTGGCCTTCATAAGAAATCGGCCAGAGCTTGGAAATGTCGTCGCCGAACAGCGCCGACGAAACGGACGCCTGACGCGCCGCCATCCAGTTGACGTTGCCACGCAGCGTGTTGATTTCGCCGTTATGGGCAACCATGCGGTAAGGGTGCGCCAGCTTCCAGGACGGGAAAGTGTTGGTCGAGAAACGCTGATGCACGAGGGCAACGGCGGATTCGAAACGCGGATCCGAAAGGTCCTTGTAATAAGCGCCAACCTGATAGGCGAGGAACATGCCCTTATAGACAATGGTCGAGGATGACAGCGAAACCGGGTAGAAATCCTGGGTTTCCTTGCCGCCGCCTTCATCATAGATGCGGTTGGACAGCACCTTGCGGATCAGGAACAGCTTGCGCTCGAAGTCATGATTGGTCGCAGCATCGCGACCAGCGCCGATGAAGACCTGAACATGGTGGGGTTCGGTGGCGGCAATATCGGGCGCCTTCGACAGCGAGGAATTGTCGACGGGCACGTCGCGGAAGCCGAGGAACTGCTGCCCCTCTTCGCCGATGACGTCGACGATGACCTGCTTGTAATGCTCGATGCGCGAAGGATCGCGCGGCATGAAGATGTGGCCAACGGCGTATTCGCCAGCCTTCGGCAAGGTCACGCCCTGTGCCGCCATTTCCTCGCGGAAGAATCGATCGGGAATCTGCACCAGAATACCCGCGCCATCGCCCATCAGCGGGTCTGCGCCGACAGCACCGCGATGCGTGAGGTTTTCGAGAATGAACAGGCCATCGCTGACGATCTGGTGCGACTTGACGCCCTTCATATGGGCGACGAAGCCAACACCGCAAGCGTCATGTTCATTGGCGGGATCGTAAAGACCCTGCTTTTCCGGCAAGCCGCCCGCGAAACGCGCTTTCGCGGAAACGGGCGCGGCCGCAGCCGCGGTGGGACAGTCAGTGGTCAGGGTTGCGGCAGCGATATCCGCCAGCGGCTTGTTCGTCATTTTTGTCCCTCCTGCAAAATTACTTGCACGGTTTCATGCGAAGATCCGGCACGATACGGATTGCTGCTTGCCGCAAAATCCACATTCAGGCCGGCTGGATCAAATTTAGGACAGCAAGACTGTCTCAATTCCTGCTGATTTTGGCAGAAACGACGGAATTTTGCAAGGGTCCGAATCCAATTTGTGAGCACCCCTGTTTGCAGCGAAGTTTCGATACTGACCTATTGTGCGAAACTTTCTTATCGAAAGAGCCGCCTTACCATTGCTTTCATTGCCCGATTTGCCAATCGGGATCTTAGGTCCTAGAACTTTGCCATCATCATCGCTTAACGCAGCCCATTACAGACCCCCAGCCATCGGAAAGCCTTCAGAGATGTTTTTTGCTTCAGACAATTGGGCTGGCGCCCATCCGGCCGTCAATGAACGGCTGTCTCGGGAATCCACGCGCTTTGCCGCCGCTTACGGCACCAGCGAACTCGATCTCTCCATCGAAAAACGCTTCAACGAAATCTTCGAACGCAAAGTCGCGGTATTTTTCGTCGCCACCGGCACTGCGGCCAATTCTCTTTCGCTGGCCAGCATCGCCCGTGCCGGCGGCCTGACCTTCTGTCATTCGGAAGCGCATGTGATCGAGGATGAATGCGGCGCCCCGGATTTCTTTTCCGGCATGCGCATGGTCGCCGTCGAGGGGCCGAACGGCAAGATGCTGCCAGAAAACCTGATCGAGCGTATCGCACGTTATCCGCAGGATGCCGTGCACCATGGGCGCGCCGCGGCCATCACCATGACACAGGCAACCGAGGCCGGTACCGTCTACACGCTTGACGAAATTGACGCGATATCGAAGATCGCCAAGGAAAACGGCCTGCCGCTGCATATGGATGGCGCGCGCTTTGCCAACGCGCTTGCCGCTCTCAGCACCACGCCGGCCGAAATGACCTGGAAACGTGGCGTCGACGTCCTGTCTTTCGGCGGCACAAAAAATGGCTGCTGGTGCGCGGAAGCGATCGTGTTTTTCGATCCTTCGCTCGCCCGGGATTTCTCCTTCCTGCGAAAGCGCACCGCCCAGCTTTTCTCGAAGTCGCGTTTCATCGCCGCGCAATTCGAAGCCTATCTGCAGGACGATCTGTGGCTCGGTCTCGCCGGCCACGCCAATGCCATGGCCGATCGGCTGCGCACCGGGTTCGGCTCGCTCAACAGCGCGCGCCTTGCCTGGCCGACACAAGCCAACGAAGTTTTCGCCATTTTGACGAAGGCAGCCGCGGAAGCGGCGACGGAAAAAGGCGCGAAATTTTATGACTGGCTGGAGCCGCGCGACATGCCGGAAAAAGTTGGCAAGGACGAAGTTCTGATCCGCATGGTCACCAGCTTTGCGACGACCGAAGCCGATGTGGACGAGTTCCTGTCAATCTGCGCTGCCGTCTGACAACGATCGGAGGGCGTCGCTTCTGGGCGCCCTCAAACCTCCTGCAACCGGTAACCGACCCCGGTTTCCGTCAGGATATACCGCGGCTGATCCGGGATTTTTTCGATCTTCTGGCGCAGCTGGCGCACATAGACCCGCAAATATTGCACGTCGGTCAGTTCGTCCCAGACATGTTCCAGCAGAAAACGGTGTGTCAGCACCTTGCCGGCGTGCTGCACCAGGACCCGCAGAATATCGTACTCCTTGGGCGAGAGTCTCACCTCGCGACCCTCCACCCTGACGATGCGCCGGACAAGATCGACAGACAGATCACCGGTCTGAAACACCGGCCTTTCGCCCTGGCTCTGCAGGCGATGGCGCAGCGCGACGCGGATGCGGGCGACAAGTTCGTTCATGCCGAAAGGCTTGCTGATGTAATCGTCCGCTCCCAGTTCCAGCGCCCTGACGATACCTGCCTCATCCGTTCGGCTGGAGAGGATGATGACCGGCAGCGCCAGACCTTCGCTGCGCCATTTCTCCAGAAGGTCATGCCCCGACAAATCCGGCAGTCCGAGATCAAGCACGACGAGATCCGGCTTGTCTTCCCGGACCAATTCCATCGCCACTTTCGCATTCATTGCCTCGCTCACCGCATATCCCTGCGTCGAGAGGCCCACTCGCAGGAGCTTTCGGATCGGCGGCTCGTCATCGACGATCAGAATACGAACGGCGGAATTGCTCATTCCGAATCTCCTTCAGCGGCATGGCAGGATGCGCGACCATCTCTTACCGGCAATAGCACCTTAATCATGATCCAGCACAGGCGTATCGACGGCGACGGGCAGGCCTATGGTAAATTGTGCGCCACTGCGGCCCGATCTGTTTTCCGCCCGGATCGTGCCACCCATCGCCTCGATGAACCCCTTGCAGATGGACAGGCCGAGCCCCGTTCCCGCCTGCACATGGTCAATCTTGCGCACCCGGTAAAAACTGTCGAAGACCCGCTCGATATCATCGGGCGGAATGCCCGGCCCCTCATCAGTGACCGACAGGAAGATATTCTTTCCCTGCCGCCAGCCGCGTATCGCAATGGTGGTGTGTTCGGGAGCGTATTTGGCCGCATTGTCGATGAGGTTGAACAGCACCTGTTCGAAAAGCACGGGATCGACCTTCAGCATCGGCAGGTCAGATGGGATATCGAGAGCGACCTTATGCCGGGCGACGATCTTCGCCGCGCGCGACAGCGCCGTTCCGACCATGTCGCCGAGGAAATGCAGCCCGTAATTCGGCTCCATCGCCCCCGATCCGATCCTCGTCATATCGAGAAGATTGGAGATGAAACGGTTCAGCCGTTCGGATTCCTCGACAATCGTTGACAGCAGTTCGCCGCGCGCATCGGGCGGAATGTCATCGGCAAAATCCTTGAGCGTTCCGGCGGAGCCCAGAATGGCAGCAAGTGGAGTTTTAAGGTCGTGGGAGATGGAGGTCAGAAGTGCAGTGCGCAGGCGGTCGGTTTCAGCCGCCAGCCTTGCCCGGTCGACATCCGAGGCGAGCTGAAGACGTTCTATCGCGAGCGCGGCCTGATCGGCCAGCGCATCAAAAAGCCGCTGCTGTTCCGGCGTCAACAGCGGTCCGCTTCGGTCATCATCCAGGCCCACGACACCTACCGCACCGCTGCCGGTACGAAGCGGGAGATAGAGCCTTTTGGCTCCCGGCAAAGTATCTGCACCACGACCTGCCGCCTTGTTGTGTTCCCAGGCCCATTGCGCGGCGGCGATATCGGCATCCACCAATGTATCGTCAGGCGGATAACCCGCCTTGACGGCAATGGCGCCGTTTTCCGGCATGAGCAGGACGACCCTTACCTTCAGCATCGACGCCATCTGATATGCGGTCGCCCACAACACATCGTCGAGCGTTCCCGTACCGGCCAGTTTTTTCGCAAACAGATAGAGATCTTCGGTGGTTCGCGCTCTAGAGCGCGCAGACGCTGCCTGCCGCTGCACCGCGACGGTGAGATTGGACGCGACCAGCGCCACGCCGAAATAAAACAGCAGGGCGACAAGGCTATCAGGGGAACTCACCGTCAGCGTATAACGCGGCTCCAGAAAGAAGAAGTTGAACGCGACCGCACCGAGCAGCGAGGCATAAAGCGCCGGCCCCAGACCGCCGCGCACCGCAGCAGCCAGAACGGCCATCAGGAAAACGAGCGCGAGATTTTGAAGATCGAGCGTCTGGTCGAGCACGATGCCGACAACGATCGCCAGTCCGACGAACAGGGTACTGTTGAGATAGGACCGGAAAGATTGGCGGGATCGCGCCGGTGCGAGCTTTACGGCGTGACCCGGCTTTTCTTCGTTCTTGTCGCCGGAAATGACGTGCACGCTTATATCGCCGGCGTGGTCGATAAGATCATGCGTCAGCGAGCGCTGAAAAATCCGTTGCCACCAGGATTTTCGCGGACGACCGATGATGATGTGGGTAAAATTATTGGCATTGGCGTAAGCGATGATCTCGCGTGTGAGGTCAAGCGCCGGCAGGGTCACCGTTTCGCCGCCAAGCTGCTGCGCAAGCCGCATGGTGCCCGCCAGCCGATCCTTATCCGACTCCGACAATTGCTGCGAACGCGGCGTGTCGAGATGCAATGCGGTCCAGGGCGCGCGCAATCGGTCCGCCTGCCTTCGGGCATAACGCACGAGACCCGGGCCGTTGCCGCCATGGTCGAGGCAGACCAGAACCCGGTCTCCCGCCGCCCATGGCCCGGAAATTGCATGGGACTGCATATGGTTGAGCAATTGCTCGTCCACCCGCTGTGCCGTACGGCGAAGTGCAAGTTCGCGCAGCGCCGTCAGGTTGCCGCGGGAGAAATAGTTTTCGATGGCGCGTCGGGCCGTACGCGGCAGGTAGACCTTGCCGTCCTGCAGACGTTTGATCAGGTCATCGGGGGTAATGTCGATGATTTCGACATCGTCGGCACGGTCGATGATGCTGTCCGGCACGGTTTCGCGCACACGGATGCGGGTGATCTGCGCCACCACATCATTCAGGCTTTCGACATGCTGGATGTTGAGCGTGGTATAGACGTCGATTCCCTGCGCGAGGATTTCCTGAACGTCCATGTAGCGCTTGGGGTGGCGGCTGCCGGCGGCATTGGTATGGGCAAGTTCATCGACCAAGACGAGAGCAGGGCGACGGGCGAGAATGGCGTCGATATCCATTTCTTCCAGCACCTGACCGCGATAGTCGATGCGCTTGCGGGGGATCACATCCAGCCCTTCGACCAGCGCCTCGGTTTCCTTGCGGCCATGGGTTTCCACGACGCCGATAAGGGTATCGACACCATCCGCGAGCTTCGCCCGGCCGGACATCAGCATCTCATAGGTCTTGCCGACGCCGGGTGCGGCACCCAAAAAAATCTTCAGCCGGCCTCTTGCCTCGCGCCGGGCATTTTCCAGCAGCGCATCGGGCGACGGTCGGCTCGGCATATCGCTGATATCGTCAGGCATTTAACCACCAGTGGTCGAGGCTATGGCTTCCGGAGAAGCCATAGCCATTTCAGTTTATGAGCCGGCTGCGTCAAGTGCCATATTGAGCGCCAGTATATTTACAACGGGCTCACCCATGAAGCCGAGTTCCGGCGCTTCGACATGACGCTCGACGAGGGCACGCAACGTGGCCTCCTCCATTCCCCTTGCCTTGGCGACGCGCGGCACCTGGAAATAGGCGGCCTCTGGCGAAACGTGCGGATCAAGGCCGCTGCCCGATGCCGTCACCAGATCGGCGGGAACTTCCGCCGACGGGTTTTCGGCTTTTGCAACCTCATAATCCTTCTTCACCCGGTCGATGAGCTTGGCGCTCGTCGGGCCGAGATTGGAACCGGAGGATGAGGCCGCATTATATCCGTCACCGGCAGCGGAGGGCCGTCCGTGAAAATAGGCCTCGCCGGTGAAGGCCTGACCGATCAATTGCGAGCCGACCACCTTACCGTCCTTCTCGATCAGGCTGCCATTGGCCTGAACGGGAAAGAGCGCCTGCGCCAGACCTGTCATGCCCAGCGGATAGGCAAGGCCGGTAATGGCCGTGGTGGCGAGGATCAGCACCAGTGCGGGACGAAACTGTCTGAACATTGTCTTTACTCCTCAGGCGAGACCGAGCGCCGTAATGGTGAGGTCGATGAGCTTGATGCCGATGAAGGGAACGATGATGCCGCCAAGCCCATAAATGACCAGATTGCGCGACAGAAGCGCTCCGGCGCCAATCGGACGGTACTTCACACCCTTCAGCGACAGCGGGATAAGTGCGATGATGATCAGCGCGTTGAAGATGATGGCGGAGAGGATCGCGCTCTGCGGCGTCGCAAGCCCCATCACGTTGAGAACGCCGAGCTGCGGATAGAGCGCCAGGAACATCGCCGGGATGATGGCGAAATATTTGGCGATATCGTTGGCAATGGAGAAGGTGGTCAACGCACCGCGCGTCATCAGCAATTGCTTGCCGATTTCAACGATCTCGATGAGCTTGGTCGGGTCACTGTCGAGATCGACCATGTTGCCGGCCTCGCGCGCTGCCACCGTGCCGGTATTCATGGCGACGCCGACATCGGCCTGCGCCAGCGCCGGCGCATCGTTCGTGCCATCACCGCACATGGCAACGAGCTTGCCCTTGGCTTGCTCCTCGCGAATGAGCTCCAGCTTGTTTTCCGGAGTCGCCTGGGCGAGGAAATCGTCAACACCGGCCTCCGCTGCGATGGCGGCAGCCGTCATCGGATTGTCGCCAGTGATCATGACAGTGCGGATGCCCATGCGGCGAAGCTCCGCGAAACGCTCGCGAATGCCACCCTTGACGATATCCTTCAGTTGCACGACGCCGAGCAGCTTGCCGTCGCGCACCACGGCAAGCGGCGTGCCGCCAGCCTTGGCGATATCTTCCGCTATCGTGCGGATTGCCCGCGTGGCATCCGTTTCGGTTTTGAGGGCGAGCGCCGAATTGCCATGTTGCAGAGTGCCGCCATCGACATAGGCAAGAACCGCATCAACCGCACCCTTGCGAATGGAGGCGCCTTCGAAATCGACGCCGCTCATGCGGGTCTGGGCGGTGAAGGGCACGAAGCTGGCGTGCAGCTTCTGCATGTCGCGGGCCCGGATACCGTATTTTTCCTTGGCCAGCACCACGATGGAGCGGCCTTCCGGGGTTTCGTCGGCGAGCGAGGCGAGCTGCGCGGCATCGGCAAGCTCCTGTTCGGAAACGCCGGGGATAGGGCGGAATTCGGTCGCCTGCCGGTTGCCAAGCGTGATGGTGCCTGTCTTGTCGAGCAGCAGCGTATCGACGTCACCCGCCGCCTCGACGGCACGGCCGGACATGGCCAGAACGTTGAAACGCACCAGCCTGTCCATGCCGGCAATGCCGATGGCGGAGAGAAGCGCGCCGATGGTGGTGGGGATGAGCGTGACGAACAGCGCCACCAGCACGATGATCGGGATCGAACCGCCAGCATAGGCCGCGAAACTCGGTATGGTCGCGGTGGCCAGAACGAAGATCAGCGTCATGCCCGCAAGCAGGATGTTGAGCGCGATCTCGTTCGGTGTCTTCTGGCGCTCGGCGCCTTCGACCAGCGAAATCATCCGGTCAAGAAAGGTAGAGCCGGCAGCAGCGGTGATGCGAACGCGGATCCAGTCCGACAACACCTGCGTGCCGCCGGTAACGGCTGAACGATCGCCGCCGGATTCGCGGATCACGGGTGCGGATTCGCCCGTAATGGCAGCCTCATTGACGGAGGCAACGCCTTCAATAACCTCGCCGTCGGAGGGAATGATATCGCCTGCCTCGACGAGAACGACATCGTTAACCTTCAGACTGGTGCCGGCCACCATCTTATATTGACTGCGGTCGTCACCGCTCAGCAGCTTCGCCTGGGTTTCGGTCCGCGTCCGGCGCAGCGAATCCGCCTGCGCCTTACCGCGCCCTTCGGCGACGGCTTCAGCGAAATTGGCAAATAGCACCGTGAACCAGAGCCAGAGATTGATCTGGAAGGAAAAGGCGAGATTAGCGCCGCCGGTCACGAGATCGCGGATAAACAGCACCGTCGTCAGCAGCGACACCGTCGCCACCACGAACATGACCGGATTACGCGCAAGCGTGCGCGGGTTGAGCTTTTTGAATGCGTCGGCAATGGCCGGCACGAGAATGCGAGAATCAAGGATGCTCGCTTGTTTGGACTGGCTCATGAAGAGGCTCCAGCGTTTGAAACAGGGCGACCGATGAGGGTCGATCAGCCCGTGATAACTTCGAGCGCGACAACGGCGGCGAACAGAGCCGCCATCATCACAAGAATGAGATTGGAGGCGCACCAGCCGCCGGGCGTGGCGCTCCCTTTAACGGGAGCGCCTTTGCGGGCGGGAACGCGGTCGCGTCGGGACATGTCGTCAGTCATGGCATCACCTCAGAAGAGCTGGCCTGCCGCCATCACCAGATGTTCGGCAACGGGGCCAAGGGCGAGTGCCGGCAGGAAGGTAAGGCCGCCGACTACCAGGATGGTACCGACAAGCAGGCCAACGAAGAGCGGTCCATCCGTCGGGAAGGTGCCGGCCGAGGCCGGAACCGTCTTCTTCGCAACCAGTGAGCCGGCAATGGCCAGAGCTGGGATGATCACCAGAAATCGGCCCATCAGCATGCCAAAGCCAAGCGTAATGTTGTACCAGCTGGTATTGCCGCTAAGCCCCCCGAAAGCCGAGCCATTATTGGCGGCCGCCGACGTATAGGCATAGAGGATTTCGGAAAAGCCGTGCGGACCCGCCGTTCCTATCGACGCCACGGCCGAAGGCAGGACGGTGGCAATGGCCGTAAAAATGAGCATGGCGAGCGGCAGGCAGAGAATGGCCAGAACCGCCATCTTCATTTCCTTGGCTTCGATCTTCTTGCCGAGATATTCCGGCGTCCGTCCGACCATCAGCCCCGCCACGAAGATGGCAATGACGATGAAGAGCAGAATGCCGTAGAAACCCGCGCCCACGCCACCGACGATCACTTCGCCCAGCTGCATATTGATAAGCGGGATAAGACCACCCAGCGCCGTGAAGCTGCCATGCATGGCATTGACCGCGCCACAGGATGCCGCGGTGGTAATAACCGCAAAGAGCGACGAGAGCGCCACGCCGAAACGGACTTCCTTGCCCTCCATGTTACCGCCGGCAAGACCAAAGCCGTGCATCAGCGGGTTTCCAGCCGCTTCCGCCCAATAGGTGACGGCAACGCCGGCGATGAACAGCACACCCATGGCGGCGAGGATTGCCCAGCCCTGGCGCTGATTGCCGACCATGCGACCGAAAACATTGGTAAAGGCCGCGCCGATCGCGAAGATCGACACCATCTGGATCATGTTGGAAATGGCGTTCGGGTTCTCGAAGGGATGCGCGGAATTGGCGTTGAAGAAACCGCCGCCATTGGTGCCCAGCATCTTGATCGCCAGCTGCGACGCCACGGGGCCAACGGCGATCGTCTGCTGCGCGCCTTCCAGCGTCTGCGCCGTGACATAGGGCCCGAGCGTTTGCGGCACCCCAAGCCAGACGTAAACCAGCGTCAGCACGATGCAGAGCGGCAGCAGCACGTAAAGCGTAGAGCGGACCATATCCACCCAGAAATTACCGATCGCCTTGCCGGACGCCCGCGAAAAAGCGCGGATCAGGCCAATGGCGATTGCCATGCCGGTTGCGGCGGAAACGAAGTTCTGCACTGTAAAACCGGCCATCTGGGTCAGGTAGGACATGGTGCTTTCGCCACCATAGTTCTGCCAGTTCGTGTTGGTGACGAAGCTGACTGCCGTGTTGAAGGAGAGCTCCGGACCGACAGCCGGCATGCCCTGCGGATTATAGGGGAGCACAGCCTGAAAGCGCATCAGCGCGTATAGCACGGCAAAACCAAAAAGGTTGAAAAGAAGCATCGAGACGGCATAGGTCGTCCAGTGCTGCTCCTCCCGCTCGCTTGTCCCGGCAAGGGCATAGAGGCCACGCTCGACCGGCACAAGAACCGGTGACAGAAGCGTCCGCTCGCCATTAAAGACACGCGCCATGTAAAAGCCGAGCGGCTTCACAAGTGCAAAAATGATCCCGCAGAAAAGCAGGACCTGAAACCATCCATTGAGGGTCATGGTACTTTAACTTTCAATAGCCGCCGCTTCGATCAGAAGCGTTCGGGGCGAATGAGAGCGTAGGTGAGGTAAGCGGCGATAAAGACCGTGACGGCGCCGCTCAAAATATAGTCGAATGTCATCGCAGCCTCCATCTAAAGCCGGTCACAGGCGCGCGTATAGGCAAAGCACAGGGCGAAAAACACCGTGGCTGCGCCGATAAGAACAAGATCCATCATTGATGGGACTCCCTTTTTTCCGAGGAGCCGGGCAGGAAGAAAAGCGCCGTCATGTGGGACGTCGCTTTTCAATCTTTCTGGCTGGGAAGGGAACACCATCCCTTCCCGCACAGAATATGCACCCGAACCGCATAAAGGTTCGAGACGGCCGCATAGGGAATAAAATAGGAATCCTATAGGAATTTTCGAAGCCGACCGCAGCGGGCAACGAGCCACGTCTTCATGAAAGAGCGGTCAGGCGAAAGCAGAAACAATATCTTCGGGCGCACTTTCGCTGGCCAGCAGCGCGGCCAGCAGAATGCGGGCCTGCCCGGGACGAAGCGTAGAGGAATGCACGGCACCCGCCGCGACGAGATCGTGGCCGCCGCCGCCGCCGCCATAACTTGCAACCAGCAGTCCTTCAGGTACACGGCTGGAAACCACGACCGGAACACCGCGATCTGCGCAGCGCTTCACCGCTTCAGCAATAAGCGGATTGGCGTTGCCGGAACCGAGTGCAGCAAGCACGATACCCTTTGCGCCCACCTGCAGGCTCGCATCGATATGGGTCGCGTCACAGCCGGGATGGATGGCGACGACATCGATCCTGATATCCGCGACGGTAGCAGCAAGCTTTGGTGCTGCGTCCTGGACCAGAGGTCGCGCCGAACGGAAGGCATCCGCCGCATCCGCACTCAGCTTGTAAAGACCCCAGGCCGGCAGACAGCGACCACCGAAGGATAGGAGCACGCCCTTTTCGGCATTCCGTTGATCGAGCGCTGTTTCTATGGCCCGGGCCAGGTTGGCCGGTCCATCCGCTTGCCCGTGGTCTGCCGTAAACTGCGCGCCGGTGAAGACAACGGGCTTGGCAATGGTGTGCTGCACATGGACCAGCAGCGACGATTCTTCCATCGCATCGGTTCCATGGAGAACGACGACGCCCGCCACGGCGGGGTCGCTAAGTTCGATGCCAACGGCATCGCTGATGCATTGCATGTCGGCGAGCGTCAGGCTGGAGGAATCCTTCGCCATCAGGTCGACAGGCTTTAGTCGTGCATTGACATGCGGAACCAGCGCCAGCAGGTCCTCGCCGGAAAGGCTGGGGGTGCTGGCGCCATCGGCGCCGCGCCTGCTCGCAATGGTACCACCGGTGGCGATCACCGCCACCAGTGGAATTGATCCCTGCCCGATCAATGCGACGCCCCTGTGCCTGATTGTTCGCCTGCAAGACGGTGGATACGATCACGCAGGAGGTACCAGCCGATCACCAGTGCAGGAATGATGACAATCAGCGAGGCGATGGTCCAGGAGCCGACAGGATAGTCAAACGCCATCAGCACAAGGACACCGAACAAGAAGATGAGCGTGAGGATGCCGGTATAGGGCGCGCCGAACATGCGGAAATCCGGACGTGCAAGCTCGCCACGCTGCGAAAGCTGCCAGAGTTTGAGCTGGCAAAGCACGATGACGGCCCAGGCGCAGATGATGCCAAGTGCTGACAGGTTGAGCGCGATTTCGAACGCGGCGGCGGGGACAACGGCGTTGAGTGCGACGCCGAACACGGTAACGACGGCAGTGACCGCGATGCCACCATAAGGCACGCCATTCTTGTTCATCTTCGCCAGCGCTGCCGGGGCCGAGCCAGAGACAGCCATGGAGTGAAGGATGCGACCTGTGGAATAGAGCCCGGCATTGAGCGAGGACAGGACGGCGGTCAGAACAACAAGGTTCATGATGACGTCCGCACCCTGCACCCCGATGGAGCCGAAGAAGGTCACGAACGGGCTCTCGCCGGCCTTGTAGGCCGTGTAGGGCAGGAGCAGCGTGAACAACAGCACCGAGCCGACATAAAACACGACGAGGCGCAGGACGACGGCGCGGATGGCGCGCGGCATGACCTTGCGCGGGTCTTCGGTTTCGCCTGCTGCCGTACCGATCAACTCGATCGAGGCATAGGCAAAGACCACACCCTGGATGATGACGAAGGCTGGAAGAATGCCATTCGGGAAGAAGCCGCCATTGTCAGTGATGAGGCTGAAGCCGGTAACGTGGCCTTCGATAGGCGTACCGAAAATGACGAAATAAACGCCGACGACGAGGAAGATCGCGAGCGCCAGCACCTTGATGAGGCTGAACCAGAACTCCAGTTCGCCGAACACCTTCACCGACAGCATGTTCATCGCCAGCACGACCACCAGCGCCGTCATCGCGAATACCCACTGATCGATGCCCGCAAGCCACGGTACGTATTGCTTGAAGAAATTCATATAGAGCGCGACGGCGGTAACGTCCGCTACCGAGGTCATGGCCCAGTTCAGCCAATACATCCAGCCGGCCGCAAAGGCCATCTTCTCGCCATAGAACTCGCGCGCATAGGACACGAAGGAGCCGGAGCTCGGGCGATGCATGATAAGCTCGCCAAGCGCGCGCAGCACCAGAAAAGCGAAGAAGCCGCAGAGCGCATAAACGAAAACCAACGCCGGACCAGCCTGCGCGAGACGCCCACCCGCACCCAGAAAGAGGCCCGTGCCGATGGCGCCGCCGATGGCGATCATCTGAATCTGGCGCGGCTTCAGGGCTTTATGATAACCGAGATCCTCTTCAACGAAGACCTCACGTTCGGCGGGTGCCGTTTTTCCAGAATGCATGGATTTATCCTCCCGATAAAACGCTTGTAATCGGCAATAAGCCGGAAATCAAAGTGGAACTGGCGTCGTCCCCAGGGCTGGAAATATGGCCAGCGAATGCGTGCATCTTGTAAAGCTGCATGACAGATTTTTGCCCTCTTAATTGCACAGACTGGCTTTCGTCAAGAGCCAGAGGGCAATATTGACCTTCCCCCTCCTTGGGACTATGGTCACAAAATCTGTAAGACAGCTTTACAGCTTTTGCAACGCTTAAAGCCAGTGGAGGACACAGTGGGCGTGACGCGCAGGGAGCATGATTTGCTCGGGTCGAAGGAAATTCCGGGAAATGTCTATTGGGGGGTGCACACCGCGCGTGCGGTGGAAAACTTCAAGATTACCGGGGTGACCATTGGCCATAATCCTTATCTCATCAGGGGTTTAGCCTATGTCAAGGAGGCGGCCGCGCGTGCAAATCACGAACTCGGCCTGCTCGATCAGGAGCGGATGGAGGCCATCGCTGAGGCCTGCCGTGAAATCCGCGCCGGCGCGCTCCACGAGCAATTCGTGGTGGATGAAATTCAGGGCGGGGCCGGCACTTCCACCAACATGAATGCCAATGAGGTCATTGCCAACCGGGCGCTTGAACTGCTTGGCCACGAAAAAGGCGATTATACCCGTCTTCACCCGAATGATCATGTCAATCTCAGCCAGTCAACCAACGATGCCTATCCGACAGCCGTTAATGTCGGCCTGATTGAATCAATCGACGATCTCGCCGCATCAATGGGCGTGCTGAAAGATGCCTTCGACCGCAAGGCGCAGGAGTTTGCCGGCTTCATCAAGATCGGCCGTACCCAGCTGCAGGACGCCGTACCGATGACGCTCGGTCAGGAATTCCGCACTTTTGTGGTGATGCTCGGCGAAGATCAGGCCCGCCTGATCGAATCCGCCGCATTGCTGCACGAGATCAATCTCGGCGCTACCGCCATCGGCACCGGCCTTAATGCACCGCGCGGTTACGCCGAACTTGCCTGCCGGCACTTGGCGCAGCTAACCGGGAGACCGCTCGTCACGGCAGCAGACCTGATCGAAGCCACACAGGATCCCGGCGCCTTCGTGCACCTTTCCGGTGTGCTGAAACGTGTTGCCGTCAAGCTGTCGAAGACCTGCAACGACCTTCGCCTGCTCTCCTCTGGCCCCCGCGCCGGGATCGGCGAGATCACCCTGCCCTCCGTTCAGGCGGGTTCCAGCATCATGCCTGGCAAGATCAATCCGGTCATTCCCGAAGTGGTAAACCAGGTCGCCTATGCGGTGATCGGCAACGACATCACCATCACCATGGCGGCCGAAGCGGGGCAGCTGCAATTGAACGCTTTTGAACCTATCATCGTGCGGGCATTGTCGCAGAGCATCAGCCAGCTCAGTGCCGCCTGCCGCACACTGGCGGAACGCTGTGTTGACGGCATCGTCGCAAATCCCGCCATCATGGCGCAGCGCGTGGAAGAGTCGATCGGTCTCGCCACCGCGCTCAATCCGCTGATCGGTTATTATGCAGCGACGGAAGTGGCGAAGGAGGCGCTTGCCAGCGGCCGCACGGTGCCGCAGGTGGTTCTGGAACGCGGCTATCTGACGGATGCGCAACTGCAGCAGGCGCTGAGCCCACGGCATCTCGCCAACCTGCCCGCCGTCACGGCTGGCGAAGCCGATCTTCGCCGATGATGGTCGTCACCACCTGCTTCACCTGGCCGAGGTGAATCTCCATCGCCTCACGCGCCTCGGGTGCGGAATTCCGCCGGATTGCCTCGACGATCCGGCGGTGCTCGAAATTCGAGGCTACGCGGCGGCCCGCCATCAGATTGACCATCTCGGACTGCTGGGAAAGCGCCTCACGGGCATCAGCCACGACCTTGGCGAATAGTCCATTGGCCGAAGCTTCGGCGATGGCGCAGTGAAATTGTCCGTCGAGCAGAACCCAGGGATGCGGCCTCTCTTCGGCGTCCATGCGATCGCAGAGTTCCAGCAGGGCGGCCAGTTGCGCATCCGTGCGCCTCAATGCCGCCCAGCCGGCGGCCGGGACCTCGATGAAAGGCCGGGCCTCGATCAGATCGCGGGCGGAATAGGCGCCGTAACTCAATTCGGAAGGCGGCGTCAGCGTCATCACATAGGTGCCGCTGCCGGTGCGGGTCTGCGTCAGGCCCAGGGTCTGAAGCGAGCGCAACGCCTCACGAATGATTGGCCGGCTGACGCCATATCGCACTGCCAGGTGGGACTCGGCAGGAAGCCGGGTACCGACCTCAAGCTGCCCCGAGGTGATGGCGGAACGGATATCCTCGAACACCGCTTCCGCGGCATTCTTGCGATTGATCGGCTGTGCCTCCGTTAGCCAATCCGACAACCCGCCCATCTTCAAACCCTCCGGCACCCCAACATGATCCGCAATATCGGCGACATACGGATTCGATACGCGAGATACGACCGTCCGGAATCGAAAGGACGGCCGCCGCTCTCGCGGCTAAGCCGACCTTCCTAACACTATCCTGCCCATGGGAACAACGAGGGCGGATATTTTTATGGGGTGAGGAAATGACGCCCCCACCCCCGTTTCGAATATCAGGCCGTGACGTCGTGTCCTTCCGGCTTGTCATCCTCACGCGGAATACGGAACCACGCGACATAGAGCGCCGGCAGGAAAAGCAGCGTCAGCGCAGTGCCCACCACGATACCGCCCATCATGGCATAAGCCATCGGCCCCCAGAAAATCTCCCGGGAGATGGGAATGAGGGCAAGTGTGGCTGCCGCCGCCGTCAGCATGATCGGCCGCATGCGGTGCTCCGTCGCCTCGATGACGGCCCGCCAGGCCGAGACGCCTTCGCTTCTCAGATGCTCGATCTGCACCACGAGGATCACCGAGTTGCGGATGAGGATGCCGATCAACGCCAGCACGCCAAGAATGGCGACGAACCCCATCGGTGCATTGGAGAAAAGCAGCGCCACAACGACGCCGATCAAAGCCGTCGGCGCCACGGCGAAGACCAGGAACAGCCGGCTGAAACTTTGCAGCTGAACCATCAGGATCGTTGCCATTGCAAACAGCATCAAAGGCACTACCGCAATGATCGGCGCTTGTGAATCCGCGCTGGATTCGACCGAGCCACCCGTTTCCAGCTTGTAACCCACGGGCAGCATTTTTTCGAAAGCCTCGAGTTTGGGCTTCAGCTGCTCCACAATCGTCGCAGGCTGCGTGGGGCCGGTAATGGCGGCCTTGACGGTGACAGTCGGAATCCGGTCGCGACGCCAGATGGTCGGCTGCTCCAACTCGTAGCGGAAATTGGCAATCGCAGAGAGCGGCACGGCTTTGCCGTTCGTCGCCGGCAGTTGCAGGTTCTGCAATGTCTCAATGGAGCCGCGCTCCGCCAGCTGCGCCCGCGCCACCACATTGACGAGATAGATGTCATCCCGAACCTGGGTGACGGTGGAGCCCTCGACAATGCTGTTCATGGCATTGGCAATATCTTCCGAGGAAACACCGAGTTGGCGGGCCTTGTCCTGGAGAACGTCGACCTTGACCACCCGCGTCGGCTCGTTCCAGTCCATAACCAGGTTGGACAACAGCTGATGTTCGCCAACGATGCCCGACAATTCCTGTCCGAGTTCGCGGACCTTCTGGATATCGGGGCCGCTCAGGCGATATTGAACCGGTTTTCCGACGGGAGGGCCGATATCGAGCAATTTCACGAAGGCGTCGGTGCCGATAAAAGTCTTGTTCAGATAGTCCTGCAACTCGGCGCGCACCTTGTCGCGAACATCCAGCCCCTTGGTGACGATGACTGTCTGGCCGAAGGTGACATCGGGCGTCTGCACATCGAAGGACAGGATGAAACGCGGCGCGCCCTCACCCACATAGCTTGTCCAGTGATCGACATCCGGATTCTTCGCCAGCATATCCTGTTCGAACTTGGCCATCTGTCGGTTGGTTTCGGCAATCGAGCTGTTCTGCGGCAGGTTCCAGTCGACGATAAGCTCCACGCGGTCGGATGACGGGAAAAACTGTTGCTGCACCAGGCTCATGCCGCCAATGGACAGGGCAAACAACGCAACCGTGGCGACGATCGTCACCCAGCGCCAGCGCAGCGCCCGGCCCAGAAGCCAGGAAAAGGCGGAGGCAAATCGGCCCTTCTTTTCATGATGAGACTTCATCGTCTTCGGCAGGATCGTCACCCCGAGCAATGGCGTAAACAGCACCGCGACGATCCATGACACGATCAGCGAAACGGCGATCACCACAAACAGCGTGAAGGTGAACTCCCCGGCGGCGCTATTGTTGAGACCAACGGGAATGAAACCGGCGACGGTGACCAGCGTACCCGTCAGCATCGGAAAAGCGGTGGACGTGTAAACATAGGTCGCCGCTTTCCTGAGATCGTCTCCGACTTCCAGTCGCGCGACCATCATCTCGACCGCGATCATCGCATCATCAACGAGAAGTCCAAGCGCGATAATTAGCGCACCCAACGAGATGCGCTGCAGCGAAATGCCGGTATATTCCATGTAGACGAAGGTAATTGCCAGTACGAGCGGGATCGAGACAGCAACCACCATGCCGGCTCTGAGGCCAAGGCTGATGAAGCTGATGACGAGAACGATAGCGATGGCCTCAAAAAGCGCCGAGGTAAAGCCCGATACCGCTTCATCGACCACGGCTGGCTGATCAGATACGCGGTGAACATCCACACCAACCGGCAGGTCTGCCACCACGCGCTTCATCTGCGCATCAAGCGCCTCGCCAAAATGAAGCAGGTTCGCACCGGTTTTCATGCCGATCGCAAGGCCGATGGCCGGCTGGCCGTTAAACCGGAACAGCGAGGATGGCGGATCGACATAACCGCGCCGGATCGTCGCCACTTCCGTCAGCGGGAAGAAGCGGTTGTTGACCCGCAGATTGATGGACCGCAGGCTGTCTTCCGATGTGAACTGGCCGCTGACGCGCAGAGCCACCCGCTCCGGCCCGGCATTGACGAAACCGGATTGCGTGACGGCGTTTTGGGATTGCAGCGTCTTGATGATCGACTGCTGGTCGATGCCGAGAGCCGCGATCTGGCGCGTGGAAAACTCCAGATAGATTGCCTCATCCTGCGCGCCGATGACATCGACTTTGCCGATATCGTCGACGGTCAGCACCTTCGCACGGGCATCCTCCACCAGATCGCGCAATTGCCGCTGGCTGAGACCGTCACTGGTGAAGGCATAGATATTGCCATATACGTCACCGAAGCGGTCGTTGAAGAAGGGGCCGACGACACCAGAGGGAAACTCTCCCTTGATGTCACCGATCATGTTGCGCACCCGCACCCAGGTGGGCTCGACATTGCGCGCCTTGGTTTCCGGCACCAGTTCCACGAAAATCGTTGTGCGGCCAGCCACCGTCTGGCTGCGCAGATGATCGAGATTGTCGAGTTCCTCGAGCTTTTTCTCGATCCTGTCGGTTACCTGGCGGGCCACTTCCTCGGCGGAAGCACCCGGCCATTGCGCGCTGATCACCATTGTCTTGATGGTGAAATTCGGATCTTCCTCGCGACCGAGATTGAGATAGGAGAAAACGCCGGCGAGAACGAAGACCAGCATGAAGTACCAGACGAGCGAACGGTGTTCGAGCGCCCAGTCGGAAAGATTGAATTTCTTCACTGACGGACCTCCTGATCGATCCTGATGGCTTGTCCATCCTTAAGCTTGTGCACACCAGCGCTGGCAACGCGCTCGCCGGGCTTGACGCCGCTGGTCATGCGCACGCTGCCGCCCTCGGCGGGCTCGCCTTCTATCGTGACCGGGCGGAACGTCACCGTTGCGGTATCGGCATTCACGATCCAGACACCCCAGCCATTGTCGGTTTTCAGCAGCGCTGATGAAGGAAGCATGATCTGCGGTTCGGATGCCGCAAGTGCCGAAGCCGTGACCACGGACCCCAGTCTGAATGCTGGCGGCGCATCCTGCAGACTGATCTTCGTGCGGCGTGTGCGCGTTGCTGTTTCGGCTTCGGGCGCGATCTCGCGCACGACGCCTGTCGTATGGATTTTCGGATCGAGTTGCAGGGCAATCTCGAAGGTTGAGCCGATTTCAAGCCGCTGCGCCGCAAATTGCGGAACATCCACCACCACGTCGCGCACTTCTGGTCGGGCGATGGTCACCACCGTCTGGCCAGCGGAAACGACTTGGCCGATTTCGCCGGACGTCGCCGTTACCACGCCGTCGAATTCGGCGCGCAGTTGCGCATAACCCAGTTGCTCCTCGGCCTTGTCAAGGTTGGCGCGGGCCTTGGCAACGGAGGCATTGGCCGTGCGCGTGGCCTGCTCGGCCTCTTCCAGTGCCGCTTCCGTGCCACTGCGAGCTTCGGCCAGCACACGCTGGCGCTGTTCGGTCGTCACCGCATTGGCGAGTTGCGCCTCGGCATTGGAAAGATCGGACTGGGCGCTTTTCACCGACAGTTCCAGCGCCAGCGGATCGATCGAGGCCACCACATCGCCTTTCTTGACCAGATCAGCCACATCGACATTACGGGCGATGATGCGGCCGAGGACGCGAAAGCCGAGGTTGGTCTGAATGCGCGATTCCACCGTGCCCGTCAGCCGCAATGCGTCGGCCGACTTTTCTTCCACGACAACTGACAGCACCGGACGCGGCGCTTCTGCGGCCGCCTCTTGCTTTTCCTGACAGGATGAGAGCGCGATTACGGGCAGCAACAAAAACAAGCTTCTGTTTATCCTGAACATTATTGTGCCTGCCCCTTTTCGTAGGCGACCTTTTCACCGGTGCGGAGAAATTTGGTCCCGACGGTGACGACGAGATCACCCGGATTGAGCCCTTCCGTGACGACGAATTGACCGGTCTCGTAATCGGCGACCTGAACCGGGCGCATGGCGACTTCCGACGATCGCGGATCGACAAGCCAGACAGCGGGGACGCCATCCTTAGAGGTCATCGCCGACCACGGAAGCTCAATCGCATCCACCTGCGGGAAGCGGAAATGGCCGGATACGGGCGCGCCGAGCGGCATTGTCATGTCGCCGTTCAGACCGACCTTGACCCGGATCGTTCCATTATCCGGATCGATCGTTGGGGAAACCTCACGCACGGGCGCCGCCAGGGTTTGGGCAGGATTCGACAGCAGGCTGACATTGACGAGATTGTCGATATCGCGCTCGAGAAAGAGGGATTCGTAGACATCAAAGACCGCGTCACGCGGCCCGTCATGCGCGAGCGTAAAAACAAGCTGGGCGGCCTGCGCCACCTGGCCAACTTCGACATTGCGCGCCGTGATGACACCATCCGCATCGGCCTTGAGCTCGGTGTAGGACAGCGCATCCCGCGCCGTATCGAGTTGCGCCTGCGCCGATCTCACCGCCCCTTGCGTGGTAAGCAGGGTTTCCTGAGCCTTGTCGACGGCAGAGCGCGAAGTCACCTGCGTCTTGAAAAGGTTCTGCTGGCGGTCAAACGTCAGCTGCGCCTGCGTCTGCTGCGCTTCGGCGGATTGCAGATTGGCCAGGGCGACATCAATGTCGGCCTTCTGCTCTTCTGGGTCGATACGGGCGAGCAATTGGCCGGTCTTCACCCGCGCACCCACATCCACCAGCCGCTCGACGATCTTGCCGCTGACCCGGAACGACAGGTCCGTCTGGACCCTTGCCCGCACTTCGCCGGTTATGACGCTGCCACGATCGACGGGCTTTTTCTCGGCCGCCACCACTTCGACGGTGCGCAGCGGCTTTTCGGCGGGCGGTTCTTCATTACTGCAGGACGACAGGGCGAAAATGCCGCCGAGCGCCGCCGCGATAAGGATGGTTTTCATGGTGACCTCTTGATCTTCGCCTCGCTCTATAATATTTGACTAACCGAATAGTCAATGAAATTCTCGTGCCGCTGATCGGGAATCAGTCCGGGATATCTGGCCTGCTCCCCGTATGATCGTTCCGTTTTTCGTCCGGCACATCCCTGCGGGCGCATCGGCAATGTTCCGGCATATTGAAGTATGCGTGCGCCTTCACAAAATCCGTTCCGGTTTTCGCGCCGGTGCTATAGGCAATCAACACTCATTTCCGCCACTCGCGACGGACAGAAGGGCACGCGCCGAAAAATAAAGAAGGACCCGGGGGCCATGGCGAAAACAAAACTGACACGCGCTGAACAGAAGATACAACGTCCGCTGCAAATTCTCGACGCCGCATTCGAAGAATTCACCAAAAGAGGTTTCACAGCGACGCGGGTGGAGGACATTGCGGAACGGGTGGGGGTTACGAAAGGCACGGTCTACGTCTATTTCGAGACCAAGGAGGTGCTGTTCGAGGCAATGGTCAGACATGCCTCGGTGCCGTTTCAGGAGGCCTTCAAGGCCTATGCCCATCAATCCTATGACCCCGTGGAGGAACTTCGCTCGCTGCTCGAATTCCTGTTCGACGCCTTGGTCGACAACCGGAAAATGCGCGAACTGTTCCGCCTGATCGTCGCGGAAGGCGCGAAATTCCCTGAACTCATCGACCAGCATCACGACACGCTGATGGCGCCGGTCTTCGCACGCATCGAAACGATCCTGGATGAGGGTGTGGCGAAGAAACGATTCAGGGCCAATCCCCCTGAACTCGCCAAGGTGGTCATGTCGCCCATGGTCGGAACATTGGTGTTCCGGCTGATCTTCGACGACAGACGCCGCCTGGACAAAAGCACCGTCCTGGCCATCCATCTCGATTTGATCATGCGGGGGCTGCTAGTCGATGCCAAAAACGCGTAACCCTTGCTGAACAATGTGCAGCGCACAAATTTCGGAGGAATAGACATGAAATTCGGACTTTTAGATACATAACATCCAGATAAATTCGTCTAAAACTCTCCCAACTCAAGGAGAGACACCATGACGGACACAACATCACAGTTCGACGAGACAGAGATCGCGCTGGAGGCCGCCGAGCAGCCGGCATGGACCGCAGCGACATGGTTCGCGGTTCTTTCGATGGCGGCCACCAGCTTTGCGCTCGTATCGGCGGAATTCCTGCCTGCGGGCCTTTTGACGCCCATGGCGCGCGATCTGGGAATTACCGAGGGCACAGCGGGGCAGGTCGTCACGGCCACCGCCTCCGTGGGCGCCGTGACGGCCCTTTTCAGCAACGTTCTCATCGGCAAACTCAACCGCAAAACCGTGCTTGTCGGTCTTAGTGCTCTGGCAATCGGCTCCAATATCCTTGCATCATTCGCAACCGATTTCTGGCTGTTGCTGGTCGGCCGAGCAGGACTTGGCATCGCGCTGAGCGGTTTCTGGGCGCTCTCGGTCGCGGTTGTGGCGCGGCTCGTTGGCGCGAACGCCACCGGTCGCGGGATGGCAATCGTCACCCTTGGCGTCTCGCTGGCTACGATAGCGGCGCCCTCCATGGGGGCATTGATCAGCGACTGGCTTGGATGGCGTTTCGCCATGTCGATGACGGCGGGACTCGCCGCCATTGCCATGCTGCTGCAGATCCTGAGCCTGCCGACGCTGCCGGCGAGCACAAGCAACAGTCTTGCCGATGTTTTCCGGCTGACGCGGCGGCGTAGCATTCAGCTGGGGATGCTTGCCATCCTGCTGCTGATGACGGGTCATTTCGCTGGCTCCGTCTATGTCCGTCCTTTCCTCGAACAGGTCACACATCTCGATACCAAGCCGATCGCACTCGCCTTGCTCGGGTTCGGCGTGGCCTCGGTGCTCGGCAATGTCGCCGGCGGTCGGATGGCTGACAACAGCATCCGCCTGGCACTCGCGGTCACCGCCGCCCTGATGGGATTTGCGGCACTCTTTCTGGTTTTCTGGGGCGCACATATGAGTGCCGCCTTTGCTCTCGTCGCGCTGTGGGGTTTTGCCTTTGGCATGGCGCCGGTGGTCCTGCCGACGAACCTGTCGCGCAGCGCGCCAGATGCTCTCGAAGCGGCCGGCAGCCTGATGGTGGTGTCTTTTCAGGTCGCCATCAGTATCGGTGCAGTCTTTGGTGGTTACATTGTTGATTATTATGGCGCCACCGCCCCGTTGTCTCTAACCGCAGTTCTGGCTGCCGCAACGCTTGCCCTGGTATTGGTGCAGCCGCGCCGCTGATCGTCGGCTCTTCCAACGAAAGCCGTTCCCTCAGCCGATTATCGCCAATGCAATGACAACATCGAATGCCTGCCTGTGATCCTGCGAGAAATTCAGATTTCTCGCAGTCACGGCAGGCAAGCGGCGTTCTCTCACCCAAAAAAAATGCCGCTTTTTTCTACCGCAAGCATGCCGAGGCGGCACGGCCCGCTTGAGATGCTATCCACCAGAGGGTATCAGGTGTCCGGTCCCCGCCCGACCTTCGGCACGCAACAAGGTATACCCTGACATGACCCCCGATTTCCTCGTCACCCATTCCGGCGGCTTCCACGCCGACGAACTGCTGTCCAGCGTCGTGTTGACACGGCTCTTTCCGCGCGCCCGGCTCGTCCGCAGCAGAGCAGCTGAATGGCTAACACCTGGCGCAGACCGCATCATCTACGATGTGGGCGGCGCTTATGACGCGGCAAAAGGCATTTTTGATCATCATCAGCGCAGTGCGCCGCTGCGCGAAGACGGTCAGCCCTACAGTTCGTTCGGCCTGATCTGGAAGCATTTTGGGCGGGATTACCTTGCGGCGTCGGGCGTTCCTGAAGACCATGTCGAAACTCTGCACGCGTCTTTTGATGCCGGATTTGTATTGCCGGTCGACCTGGTCGACAACGGCGCCCTCAGCCCCTCCATTGCCGGCCCCCTTGCCGGACTCACCCTACCCGTCTTGCTGGAGACGTTGAAGCCTGTCTTTGACGACACAGACCCCGAAGCGGACGATCGCAGTTTTATGGCGGCACTGGCGATTGCCCGCAGCGTCGTAGAGGCGAAACTGGCCACCAGCGCTGCCAAGTTGCGAGCCGAGGGGCTGGTGCGGAAGGCCATCGCGGATGCTGGCGAAGGGCATATCCTCGAACTGCCGATGGGAATGCCATTCAGGCCTGCCATCGTGAAGGCCGGCGCCGACCACCTGCTCTTTGTCGTCCATCCACGGGACAATGACTGGTGCATTACCGGCATCCGCCGCGCGGATGAAGGCTTTGAACTGCGAGCCGACCTGCCGGCGGCGTGGGCCGGCCTGACGGGCAAAGAGCTGGAAGACGTTTGTGGCGTCGAAGGTGCGAGCTTCTGCCACAACGGCCGCTTTATCGCCGCGGCAAAAACCCGCGACGCAATTTTGGCCATGGCGAAACTCGCACTGAAAGAGGCCCAATCCTCTGCGCAGACGACAGTGGCAAAGCAATGACGTATTGCGCAAGCTAAACGGTTGCCGTCCGGTTTCTCAGGCGGATGGCAACCATTTCCAGACGGTCATGACCGGCGCGCTCAGTACCGCCGTCAGGACATGTCCAGAGCAAGGGTCAGGTCGGCAATAAGATCATCGGGATGTTCGATGCCGATTGACAGCCTGATCGTTGAATCAAGGACACCAATGCGCTGGCGGACATCGGCGGGAACGCCCGAGTGGGTCATCGTTGCTGGGTGAGACGCGAGAGATTCCGTTCCGCCGAGGCTCACGGCGAGTTTGAATATGTTCAACGCATTGAGGAATTTGAAAGACGCCGGCTGCCCGCCAACGATGTCGAACGAGAAGGTCGATCCCGCACCGGAGCATTGAGCGGCAAACACCTTGCCGACCGCCGATGCGGGATCACTGAACGGCAGGTAGTGAATTTTCTCGACCTTTGGATGCGCTTTCAGAAATTCCGCCACGACTTTTGCGTTGCTGTTTGCCCGTTCCATCCGGATTTGCAGCGTCTCCAGAGAACGCCCGAGCATCCAGCAGGAGTGCGGATCGAGTTGCGTGCCTATCGCTCCGCGCAGCGCCTTCACCTGTTTCATGACGTCCTTCCGCCCAAGCGCTGCCCCGGCGATAAGGTCGGAGTGCCCACCAACGTATTTCGTGAGCGAATAAAGCGAAATATCGGCACCATGCTCGATGGGTTGCTGGAAAACCGGACCGAGGAGGGTGTTGTCGCAGGCGATGATTGGCCTATACCCTTGTTTTTCGCCGATCACATCAGCGACACGGCTCATCATCGCCACATCGACAATGCTGTTTGTCGGGTTGGCCGGCGTTTCGATCAGGATGACTGACACCCTGCCCTTCGCCATCGCGGTCTCTGCCGCAGCCATCACCGATGTCTCGCTCACACCGTCAGCAAACCCCACCGCCGACACGCCAAAATTATGGAAGGTCTTTGCCAGCAGCGTCTCGGTGCCGCCATACAGCGGCTGGGAATGGAGCACGGTGTCGCCGGGCCGGACGAAGGCGAAAAGCGTTGTGGAAATGGCGGACATGCCGGACGAAAAAAGCGCACAACTCTCCGTGCGTTCGTAAGCGGCAAGGCGATCCTCGACGATCTCACTATTGGGATGGTTGAAACGGGAGTAGACGAGACCTGCGCCCTTGCCCTCGGGTGGCTCCTTGCGGCCGGAAACATAGTCGAAGAAGTCACGGCCGTCTTCTGCCGATTTGAATACGAAGGTGGACGTCAGGAAAACCCGAGGCTTCACGGCCCCCTCCGACAATTCCGGATCATAACCGTAATTGAGCATCTGGGTTTCAGGATGGAGGGCGTGATTGCCGATATGGGTTTTGGACGGATGCGGCGCGGTCATTTCCGATGATCCCTCAGCTGGCGTTGAACTATTTGCAGATTACACGCGGTGGAACCAAATTATCTTGCATTGTGACGCGTGAAAATGTCTCTTGAAGCAAGATATTGCGGGGAATGAACGTTTATGTCGCAGAAAATTGCAGATCCGATCGACAGGCGGATACTCAAGGAATTGTCAGCTGACGCGAGAATCACAAATAACGAACTCGCCGAGCGGGTGGGGCTGTCTGCATCGGCATGTTTGCGGCGGCTTCGACGCCTGGAGGAACTGGGCATTATCAAAGGGTACGCCGCAATCATCGATCCGGCATTTGAGGGGTGGACCATGACGGCCCTCGCATCCGTCCGCCTCAGCCGCCAGCACGATGACGAGATCCGGATGTTTGAGGCGGCCGTTCTTGACTGGACGGAGGTTCTCGAATGTCATCTGGTCACGGGTTCGAGGGACTACATGCTCAAGATCATGTGCAGCGGGCTGGATGATTACGAGCGTTTCATCAAGGAAAAGATCGCGAAGCTGAAATGCGTCGACACCATTGAGACAAGCTTCGTGATGAACACGATCAAGGCGCGCCGCATCTGACGTCGCAACCAGCGTTGGCAGCAATCCGCTACACCCCCGGAGTTTCGACGTCCGTTTAAAATACGCAGTCGGCATCAGTCCCGCGATGCACCGAGCCTAACGGCGGGAAAGAAGGAAAAAACAGACTTCCGAACGATGCGGCATTCAACATCAGCGGGGGCCTGATGTAGAACACGCCGCGCAACTATCTGGGCTGCGCGGCATGTTCCATCGTCATCGGCAAGAAACGGCTCTGCGGACTTCAGGCTTCGGCAGGTTCGCGAACATCATCAAGAAGAAAGTGCACGATCACATAGGGCGTCGTGTGTTTCTGACCGCTATCGGACACGCTCTCGACACTGCCGCCATCCGAGGGATGCCATTTCTGGTAATGGGGGTTATTGGCGATCAGCGTAATCGCCTTGCCGGCAAGCCTGCCGTTCAACCGATAACGAACCTCTGCGAGAGGCCAGATCTTCTCAAAATCCTGCTGACTGATACGGGCTTTCAAAGCCCTTCTGGATATCGCTTTTCCTGGCGAACCATCGTCATGTGCTACCGGTGGAATATGAAGGTCAACCTCTTCCGCATCTTCCAGCAGAAAGGCAAATTCGTCTGGCCACATCCGTCTCACGTATCGCTCCTCCCAAAGCTTACCATCTTACAGCATGGCCATGATAGCGCCTCTGCCGCGGGAGGCAATGGCGGATATGACCCCGTACTTGCCGGCATTCCTAGTCTCCCGACTTGTTACTCATTCCATAGAAGGGGAGGACCGGCGTGATGGGTGGGGTTGTCCACGATGTCAAAGCGGTGGTGCACCCTGTTCATATCGGCCAGGTCCCCTCGACTGCGGGACCGTTAGACCATGTCGATAAATCTCAAGAACCATCGGAGGCCGGCGATTGAGGTCACTCTTCCTCGCGTCACATTATCAGTATCAGGCCGAAAGCTCCTTTCGGATGATTTCCGCCCCTGCAGCCAAGGCATTGAGTTTGCCTCTTGCGACCTGACGCGACAGGGGCGCCATGCCGCAATTGGTGCAGGGATAGAGCTTGTCGGCATCTACAAACTGAAGCGCTTTTCGCAAGGTATTCGCGACTTCCTCCGGGGTCTCGACAGCATTGGTTGCCACGTCAATGGCGCCAACCATCACCTTTTTACCGCGAATGAGCTCAATGAGATTCATCGGAACACGGGAGTTGTGGCATTCCAGCGAGATCAGATCGATGTTGGACTTCTGCAGTTTGGGGAAAGCTTCTTCATATTGACGCCACTCCGACCCCAGAGTCTTTTTCCAATCCGTATTGGCCTTAATGCCGTATCCATAGCAAATATGGACGGCGGTCTCGCACTTGAGCCCTTCGATTGCCTTTTCAAGCGTCGCAACGCCCCAGTCATTCACCTCGTCAAAGAAGACATTGAATGCGGGTTCGTCGAACTGGATGATGTCGACACCAGCAGCTTCCAGTTCTCTTGCTTCCTGATTGAGGATCTTGGCGAATTCCCAGGCGAGCTTTTCGCGACTTCTATAATGGCTATCATAGAGCGTATCGATCATGGTCATGGGACCTGGCAGGGCCCATTTGATTGGCTGTCTGGTTTGCTGACGCAAGAATTTGGCGTCCTCGACAAAAACCGACTTTTCGCGAGACACTGCGCCAACGACCGTCGGCACACTGGCATCGTAGCGATTGCGAATTCTGACGGTCTCACGTTTCTCAAAATCGACGCCACTGAGATGCTCGATAAACGTCGTGACAAAATGTTGGCGCGTCTGTTCACCGTCACTGACGATATCGACGCCTGCCTGTTGTTGATCATTGAGGGACAACCGCAGGGCATCACGTTTGCCCTCAATCAATTCCTCATCCTGCAATTTCCAGGGTGACCAGAGCTTTTCAGGTTGTGCAAGCCAGGAGGGTTTCGGCAGGCTGCCGGCGGTTGACGTGGGCAACAGTGTTTTCATGATAGGTTACCTTGTGTTTTGTTCGTCAATGGACGCAATCGGCAGACCATTTCTCGAGAATGGTCTTGTACGGCCTGATGAAATGCTGCTCGGCAAACCTGCCCTGCTCGATAGCTAGCCGGCTACGTTCTTCCCGATCATAGAGAATTCGAGTTAGTGAATAATCCTGGTGGTTCAGGTCTGGCTGATAACGCGCGCCCGCCACAGAATTGGCGTTATAAATCTCGGGCCGGTAGATTTTTTGAAAAGTCTCCATCGTGCTGACGGTGCTGATAAGCTCGAGATTGGTGTAATCACCGAGCAAATCACTGACAAAATAAAAAGCCAGTGGCGCGACGCTATCCGGAGGCATGAAGTAGCGGACCTGCAACCCCATTTTTTTGAAATATTGGTCAGTCGAAGAGAATTCATTCTGCTGGTATTCTACACCCAACACGGGATGCCGGTTGTCAGTCCGATGATAGGTTCTGCTGCTTGATGCGCTCAGGCATATGACTGGCGGCTTGTTGAAATTCTCCTTGTAAGCGGCCGAGTCCAGGAAACACTTGAACAGGTTTCCGTGCAGATCGCCAAACTTTTCTGGCGTGCTGAATTGGGCCCGGTTTCTGTTGTGCTCTGGCAGCACCACGCTGAAGTCGTAATCCCGGACATAGGAGGAGAAATTATTGCCAACAATGCCGTCAATGCGCTCGTTGGTTTTTCGATCGAAGACGTTCGTTTTCAGGATTTCAATCAGTGGGAAAGCATCATTCTTGCCTTCAGCACCAATATTCATTTCGACGGATATGATTTCGAGCTCGACAGAATAGCGATCGCCTTCAGGATTATCCCAATACGCCAGAGCGTTGAAACGATTGTCGATCATCCTCAGGGCGTTGCGCAGGTTCTCTTTCCGGTTCTCCCCTCGAGCGAGGTTGGCAAAATTGGTCGTAATGCGCGTATTTTCTGAAGGATGATAATCCTCGTTGAAATAAACTCTCTTGAGATCAAAAATAAAATCTCCGCTCATCGCGACCCGACTCCCTAGTCATCGATTTAACCATCGAATTTTTTGAACTATATTTTAGGATATATCGAATATTGTTTTCCATATCGTCAGATCATCAGCGTTTATGCTGACCATACTTGAGACGTGTATGGATATATGCCCGAGACGGTGATCGAGTAAAAATGGTTTTATTTCATTGAAGCATGAGCCATGTTCATGGTTGGACGTGTCGCTGGACTGGACATTCTCCGTTCCGCACCCCTCAGCGCTTCCATTACATTCGAGTGATAGATTTCTTGACCAGTTCAACGACATGCGACATTAATTAGCCATCGTGGTTCTGCGGACGAAGGTCCGGAGCTAAGAGGGAATTCGGTGACGGCTTTAAACACAGCCTGAATCCGAAGCTGTCCCCGCAACTGTAAGCGACGAGCGAAAGTCCATCACGTCACTGAGGCCTGCCTCGGGAAGACGGACCAAAGCTATGACCCGCGAGCCAGGAGACCTGCCGCGATAAATAACGTCCACGGGCGGGGTGTCCCGGAGTGCCGCTTTCGCGACAGGCATTCCCGCGCCTTTGCCTCTGCGTCATGTCCCGCCCTGCCACAACCTGATGGCAGCGCCGATGACAGATACCGCAACGAAAAAAAAACCTGCCCAGCGCGGCGCGATAACCAGTCTCATCGATATCGTCTTTCCCGGAGATACCAACCATCACGGCACTCTCTTTGGGGGAACGGGCCTCGCCCTTATGGATCGCGTCGCCTTGATTGCGGCAACTTACTTCTGGCGAACATTTTTCGTAACCGCGTCCTTCGAACGCATCGATTTCAGGCAACCCGCACACATCGGGCACATCATCGAAACCGCGGCGAGACCACTCAAGGCCGGACGCCGTTCCCTAGCGGTCGACAAGGACCACCGGCCGGTTCCCGTTTACGACCCGGCCGAAATCATTTCCCCTGAGAAGGGAGGGGCATAACCATGCTGGACAGGCAACATCTTTCGATCCTGCGAGAAGTCGACCGCATGGGCAGCCTCACGGCCGCGGCCGAGCGGCTGAATGTCTCCCAATCCGCTCTCAGTCACACGATCCGCAAGCTGGAAGATCGGTACGGCGTGGCGATGTGGGAAAAGGATGGCCGCAACCTTCGTCTTACCGATGCGGGCCGCTATATCCTGACACTAGCGCAACGCGTTCTGCCCCAGATCGAGAGAGCCGAGAATGTTCTGTCGGATTATCGCCACGGACAACGAGGCTCGCTCAAGATCGGCATGGAATGCCATCCATGCCACCAGTGGTTGATGAGCGTCACGAAACCCTATCTCATGGAATGGCCGGATGTAGGCTTGGAACTGACCACCTCGTTCGCTTTCGGCGGCGTGGCGGCGCTGACTGGATATGAGATCGATATACTGATCACACCGGATCCTATCGAGATGCCCGGGATTCACTATTTGCCGGTGTTCGATTACGAACTCGTGCTTGCGGTGCCAGTCGATCATCCGCTGGCGCTGAAACGCCATGCCGAACCTGCGGATCTGCTGGATGAGACGCTTTTTACCTATCCGGTACCGCCGGAGCGGCTGGATGTGTTCACGCAATTCCTGGGGCCGGCCAATTGCCGCCCGCGCCATCACAGAAATATCGAAACGACGGAAATGATGCTTCAGCTGGTAGCGGCAGGCCGTGGGGTCAGTGCCATTCCCGATTGGCTGGTGCGACGGGAAGCGGCAGCACTGGGGGTCCGCTCCGTCCGCATCGGTCAAAGCGGCATCCAGAAAAGCATCCATCTCGGTTTAAGAGATGGTGACGAAACTGTTGATTTCATCGCCGGGTTTCTCGAGACCTCGCGTCAAACATTGGCCTGACGAGTCGGTGCCTTATCGGCATTGCTATAACCGCGTTTGCCGATTTCGATCGGTTAGCGGCCCCAGCCGGAGGAAGCACCTGTATGCATATTGATGACTCATCGTCGGGCTGGCTCGCAGATGACGCCGCACATACAATAAAAGCGGAAGCCCGAGCTTTCTGTCTACGGATGATCAATGAATTCTACGGCATCGGTTACACGCCCGCCTGGCACTCCGATCTGGACTCACTGTTGAGCGCCACACCCGAGAACTGGTTTTCGAATGGGGAGCGCGGAGGTTTCCTTCTCGTTCGGGATGATGCAGGACGCATCATCGCTGCTGGAGGTCTCTACGGTCTGGGAAAAAAGCCACCCACGAGAGAACGCCTGCGAGATCGCTACCGCGACGCGGAAAGGGTGTGTCAGATCGTCCGGGTCTATCTGGAGCCAGGCGCCCGGCGGAAGGGACTGGGGTCGTCGGTAGTGTCAGCTCTGGAGACCAAGGCGCGCGAACTGGGCTACATCACTTCCTATCTTCACGCCGACGCAAAAACACCCGACACCCTTCGTTTCTGGAGGAGCCAAGGGTACAACGAGTTCGGTCGGTTCTCCTATCCGTCACCAAAGGGAACGGATAGCAGTGTGGACTTCGAGAAGTCTCTGCATGGCGATTTTGAATGAACACACAAAGATGTCTTTGTGTTTCAATCGAAGTCGTTTCGACTGATCCTTGCGATTGGGGCTTCAAAACACTCGCCGCTTCAGGAGGGGCGAAATGCCCCTGTAATCCGTCGAAGCACGGCGTTCGCATGGTCGCCAGTGACCGTGGAAATCATTACGACGTCCAGTGTCGGAAGCTCCGGGAGCGCATGGTTCCTGACCTGCCTTACACCGGCGGGAGCAGCGCTTTGCGCCAGAAGCCCGATACCAATCCCTGCTTCGACAGCGGCTCCTACCGCCGTTGCTCCGGTCCCGACGAACACTTCGCGCCAGGCGATATCCGCGCTCTCCAGCGCCCGAAGAGCCATGGCTCGCAAATTGCAGGGCTCGGGTTGAAGCACGAGGGGCACGGGAACGTCTGAACGAAGATCGAAATCCGCAGCGCAATACCAGCCAAAGCTTTCCTGAAACAGCGTTTCTCCATCCCTGCGGATATCATCATGCCGCAACACGACGATCGCATCGAGCTCTCCAGCATCATAGAGTTCAAGCAGGTTTCTCGTGCCGGCGGTGCGAAGATGAAGTGTAACGCTTATCACCCGCTCACTGACCATCCGAAGTATCCGCGGCAGGTCGGCCCCGATCAGATGATGTGTGACACCGATCGCCAGCCGCGTCGGCTCCTGACCGAAGACATCAAGTGCACTGCGACCAGCAGAGACATAGGCGCGCGCGGGTTCCAGAAAGCGTTCGCCTGCCGCCGTCAACCGCACGCGGCGCGGTGTCCGTTCGACCAGACGATGTCCCAGCATGTCTTCGAGGCGGCGTAGACGCAATGATATCGCCGCTTGCGACGTATTCATCACGCCTGCCACCTGTGTGAACGATTGCAGTTCGGCAACGAGAAGAAAAGCCTCGACGGCCTCGGGATCCAATGAGCGCATGGCATTCATAACAAACTGTTATCGCTGAAACTTGCAAGCCCCTAATTCTATCGACGCTTCAGGATGGATATTGCAGGACACTCTTAGTAGGAGCTTTTCGTGTCACAGATTTCTTCGTCCTCGCCTAGCGCTGCCCCTGTCGCCGATCCCCGCATATGGGCAGTGCTTGCCGTGGCGGTCGGAACGCAGACCGCAGGCTCATTCGTATCGCAGGGAATTTACATTCTCGTACCCTTCTGGCGAGAAGCATTCGGCGTTTCCCTCGCATCCGCGTCGCTTGCCGTCACGGTCATGAACGGCGTCCAGATTGCGACGATGTTCACGCTCGGCCGTGCCATCGACATTCACGGCGAGCGTCGTATCGTCGGCATTGCCATGCTCGGCATGGCAATCGCCATGGCCTGCGCGGCGACATTGGCAAACAGCCTGCCCGCGCTGCTCGTTTGCATGGCATTCCTGGGGGGCACCTATGCTGCTGTCCAACCGGGCGGCACGCGGGCGATCATGCGCTGGTTCCCTCCCGCCAAACGCGGAATAGCCACCGGGTTTCGGCAGGCCGCGGTTCCCTTCGGAACGATGATCGCAGCAGCCCTCCTGCCGTTCATGGCAGTTCGTTACGGGTGGCATGCGGCAGCGTGGCTGTGCGCCGGAGTTTCCATCGCTGGCGCTGCGCTCTTCTGGGGGCTGTATCGTGAAGGAGGCGATGTAGCGGCAAAAACAGAGCGTCCGCTTCCCTTGTTAAAACTTGCCCGCATCGTGGGACAGGATCGCAGCTTCTGGCCCATATTGCGGCTTGGTATTGCCATGTCGGCATTTCAATTCACCCTTACCGCACACGTCATCGGCTTCATGGCGGACGGACTGGGGCTTGGTCTCTTTGTCGCATCGTCCATGTTTGCAGCAACACAGCTTGCGGGCATTCCAGGCCGTATTCTCCTCCCCTGGCTCAGCGATCGATTCCGACCCGGCCTTCGCGGTCAATCGTTCGGACTGGTATCCATCATTGCTGCCGGCGCCGCCACGCTCCTCGCGCTTCTCCCGATCGGCACGCCACCAGCGGTTATCCTCCTCGTGCTTGTCGTCTTGGGGATATTCGGGATCGGCTGGTTTCCGCTTTACCTTCTGCAGATCGCCGAGAGCGCACCAAAAGGTTCGATCGCATCGACAATCGCCTTCGCGTCCACTATCTGTTTGGCCGTCATGGCAATTGGCCCCTATCTTTTCGGGCTCCTGGTCGACCGTTTTGGTTATGGCGCGGCTTGGTCAGCGCTGATCATCCCGGTTGTCGTGACCGCGCTGCCGCTGACCATCCCGTCACCGCGCCTCCCGAGGACTCAAACCGGCTCGCCGTGAGATAGAATGTTGACGTTTATGACCATACACGAACAACAGCGGCCGTGTTCGGGAAAGCATCGGCGATGCCACAGAGGTCAAGCCGCGTACGGCTTATTGCCACCCGGACAAATCATAACGCCTAATCAATTTTATGATAATGCATGACAATCTAAAGTAGCTCAATGGCGGAGAGGGTGGGACTCAGTGGACAATGCGCCCGGAACCGCTTGGAAACATTGAGAGTGTTGATATTCAAACATTTTTTAATAGGCCCGGTGGTACACAAAGGTGGTACACGTGGTCCTTCTTATGTCTCGTCCTTCCAAACACCCCAAGACCGGAATTTTTCAGTTCCGGAAGCGCGTTCCAGACGATCTCCGATTGCTGATCGGCAAGAGCGAAGAAAAGCTTAGCCTCGGCACCCGCGATCCGGTTGAGGCGAAGATTCTTCACGCGCAGGTGATGACGCAGGTCGAAGAGCGATGGAGGCTTCTACGGGCTGGAATCCATAGCCTGACCGAGAAGCAGGCGACGGCGATCGCAGGCGAGATTTATAGGAGCCTCGTCGCCCAGCACGAAGACAATCCGTCTCGGATGTCTCTCTCTGCGCTTTTCTTCGACTATGCCCGACACCAGCCGAAGAAGGTGACGGTCACGGCGCTAGGGAGTGATCCGGAGAAGACGCAGCAGGCGCTCCAGAAGATGTTGAAACGAAGTGACGACCGGATGCGAAAGTTCGCCGATGAGTTCCTGAACGACCGAGGATTGCGTCTCGATGAGCCGAGCATGAAGATGGTGCTGACGCGGGTCACGCAAGCGGCAATCCAGGCACAGGATCATATTCGGAAGATGGCAGGCGGCGACTACAGCCCTGATCCGAATGCCGAACGCTTCCCGCGTTTCGAGATGCCGCAGCCGAAACGCAGGCCGGAGCGAACCGACCCGGATTCGAAGTTCCATCTGGTCAAGGTGTTCGAGAGCTATGCGAAGGAGAAGGGCATCGCTCCGGCGACCTACATCAAGTGGAAACCGATCATCGAAAAGGTTGCCGCTGAGGTCCCCGACTGTCGGGAACTCACGAAAGAGTGGGTGATCGACTGGAAGGACAGGCTGCTCGCGCAAGGCCTCACACAGGGGCACGTGAAGGACTCGTATATCGCCGCCCTCAAGGCTGTGTGCACATGGGGCGTTGCGAATGCGCGTCTCACCGAAAATCCATGCGCGACGGTGACGGTCTCCGTCCCTCGCAAGGTCGTGACGCGCAGCAAGAGCTTCACCGCGCCGGAAGCGGCCAGCATCCTTGCCGCCACGCTTCGGCCAAGGCCCCCTCGGATGACGAAGGGGATGCAGGCGGCACACAGATGGGTGCCTTGGCTGTGTGCGTACACGGGTGCCCGTGTGGGTGAGATTTCACAGCTTCGGAAGCAGGACGTGCAGTTGCATGAAGGGCACTGGCTCATCTGGATCACGCCGGAAGCCGGCTCGACGAAGGACAGCCATCCGCGATTCGTCGCGCTGCACCCTCACGTACTCGAACAGGGATTCGTTGAGTTCGTCCAGAGCCAGAAGGCCGGTTCCCTCTTCTACGACAAGTCGCTGGCGCGCACGACGGACGCAAAGCACCCGCAGCACAAGAAGGTCGGCGAGAAGCTTTGTAGATGGATACGGAGTAAGGAGGTCGGCGTGACGGATGCCCGCATTCAGCCGAACCACGGCTGGCGGCATACGTTCAAGACGAAGGCACGCGCTGTCGGGATGGATGTCGGCATGCGTGACTACATGCAAGGTCATGTCCCGGCCACGGAAGGTGAAGGCTATGGCGAATGCCCGCCGGAGGCATTGGCGCGGGAGATTGCGAAGTTGCCACGGTTTGAGCCTCACGCGGGGGCAACATGAGCAACTTTGAAAACCCTGCGACGAAAGGTCCGCACACGCTTCAGATTTTATTACTCAGATTACGCAACCGTCACTTGACTCGTGACGTTTCAATGAGAGATTAACCATTTGTTAACCGCGAGCCGCAATATTCACGCAAGTTGCGGCCATTGTAGGCTACAATGAATGCAGCTTTGGGAGACAACTATGAGCACCACCTTTGAAGCGCCGAAGTACGCCGTAGCGAGGCCCGCGCTGCTGGTCAAACAAAAGGTAGCAGTGTTCGAAATGATTCCTGCTGTGGAGCTCGGTACCATTCGATCTATTCCGGCTGGGGTTGGCACTGCGCAGCCCTCTCGCCGCACCAAGAGCGAGCCCGGTCGCGAGTTGCCAGTTGAACACGGTACGACCGCTGGCGCGGTTAAGGTGCCGCTGTATGGCTCCACCGTACGTTGAGCTGCTCTTCCCTGATGACTGGCTCAAACAAGCTTTGATGTCCGACAACCACCAATCTCTTGGTGACGTCGAATGTACTTGAGAGCCTCAGGGATTCCACCGACGCAAGCCTCAGATCGTTGGTAGCCTCCGTTCCGAGTGGGATAGCTGGATTAGCCGGTGCTCCAGGAGCGATTGGTTGCGGGGCCGCGCTGTTCGCAAATAGCTGTCCAACCGGATCATAAATTTCATTGTTCTTAAACTCCGCCTCATAGTCGAGGTAGAGGTTCCAAATGAGCTCTTCCAGTTCAGGTTGCGGATTGTCGGCAACCTGGAGGCCAAGGTCTTTAGCCTCCCTCCGATTGATGGGATGACCGTGGAAGTACAACTTTGAGGCCAACGTCTCGATGATCTCGTCAATCTTGTGCTTGCTCGTTTCCTCGGACATGTGCGTCAGCAATATCTTGCGAGCGATCATTCTGCTCTGAGAAATGAAGCGCTCGACATTTCCGATCGCCAGCGGGTGCACCTTCTCTGAAAGAATTTCGACGGCCTTAATGAGCTCGTCTTCGTGTCTGATGCCAACAGTATCCTTCACGAATGAGATATACGCTTTGACATCCTCGACACTGATCCCAATTCTTTGATTGGTTTGGGGATCAATGGGGTTGTATCCGTTGGTGACAGTGGGATCGATAGGCCCCATTTCTGCAAACGGGTGCATAACAATCTCATCAGCTCCAAGCGCAAGCATTGTCGCAGCGCTGTAGGCTCGATAGGGGAGAATAGCTCCGATTTTCTCCCCGTATTCCCTAAGCAAAGATATAATGCGCCAAGGGACGGTACCGTCACCACCGTTACTGCAGATGAACAGATCAATCTTCTTCGCGGGCCTTTCGGGTAGCAGCCTTAGATGATCGAAGAAGACTCTGACAGCGTCCTGAGCAATATTCGCTCCCAGATTTGGTCGAACGCTGGTGAGATAGCATATCACCTTGGAACCACGAATGTGCTCAATCTGCCTGATGATTTCCAAACGATCCTGATATGCCACTGTTCTCTCCGGAGTGCACGCAATGCGCTAGAACGACACTGATTCGCAAATAGCTTGTACTTCGGATTCAATAGATTCCTCAGTGTGAGTCAACGTCGATGTCACTCAACGCTGGGAAAACCGATTGCTGGCCCCAGACTTGACGCGTTCGCGCCGACGATCGAGCATAGAAAAACCGCCATCACAGGGCTCGCAACCCTCCGGCGGTTTTTCACGGGAATGTACTCGAATGTTGAACAACTTCGCTGACATTGTAAAGCCGCCGTTGACAACGGCTTGAGCCCGGGGCTCGGATATCCCACCTCCGAAGCCGAGCCGAACCATATCTTTCCAAACCAAATTGTTGACAACGCCACGTCTGGCCTCGCGAAACGCGCCGCCGAAGCGCTCGCAGCCCGTACCGCCATGGAAATGGTTGCGAATGGTCCTGCGAAGAAATCCCATGGGGATGTGCTGCGCTCGAATACCGGATGGGAGATCGATCCGGTCGCATGGGCGAAGCGAGCCGCCGCATCCCGGCTTCTGACGGAGCAGACGGAACGCATCGCGTCAGCGCTGGCCCGCGCCGGGGTGGACGTGATCCGCGACGGGGACGTGACGCTGATTTCGGCTGTGACGGGCATAGTGGAGTCCCTTCCGGTCTATCGGGCCGTGCGGTTCCTTCCGACGATCGCCGCCCGTGATCGCAGGCCGATGGTCAATGCCCTCAAGCTTTTCATGTCCGGCACCAACCACACGACGGCATACATCGGCAAGTACATGCGCTATGCGGTGTTCACGGCTCCCCAGCCGGTCCCTGCCTTCGGGACGCTACGCCAGGAAATTCAGGCGCTCTCTCGGCGCATTTCGAAGTGGGCGCACCGGGTCAAGAAATTCGGCGTCAAGGTCTTGTTCCGGGGGATCGAGTTCACGAGGAAGACAGCGGAAGAGCGTGGCATGACGGACCGGTATTCGCCGGACACGATCCTCTACCACGTTCACGCCAACGTCATCTACTGGCCGACGCGAAACATGAAGGGTGAATGGGAGAAGTTCCTCCAGGAGACGCATGAGTTCATCGGCTCCGAGTGGAAGGATAACGGCAGGGTCGAGAGTGTCGAGGAGATCGTGAAGTATTGTTCGAAGCCCGCCGACACCCTCGCGGCGAGCGACGAAGAACTCGCGTGGCTCTACAGGCAGACCCAGCGCCTGAAAATCTGCCAGCCGCTGGGGCCATTCGCAGACTGGCTGCGCGACCTGAACAAGCGCAAGGAGAAGGTCGTGCGCGTCCATGTCGGACACGGTGACGGCAAGCTGATGCGAGTGAGGAAGCTGTCGCGTAAGGTGGATGACGGCGAGCCGACTGATACCGAAGATGGTTCCGGCGAGGATGGCGCCTTGCCCGCCGATCCCCGGGAGAAGCCCGAACGGAAGAAGCGGAATGAACCGGGGGACGGATCGCCGCCCGCGAACATCGTGCTCGGCCTGTCGCTACCGCAGTGGCGGCATTCGCCATGGGCGGAGCCGATGATTATGGTGCAGCACTACGACCCTGCGCGGTTGTCTAACGAAGACGGGCTCGATATCCGGGAGTGGAAGCGGCAGGCGCGCGCCTGGTGGGACGATTCCTTTGCGCCGGAGCCGGAGGAGGCTCTGCGCGTGGCCCGCGTGGCAATGGACAAGGCCATGTCTGTAGACGATGTACGGGAGGCGGCGGAAGCCGCCCCGTATATCGTTCACACATGTAGGCCAACTGTCCGGCACGAGGATGAAGAGGTGGACGAGGAAGAGCTTGATGGCGAAGTGAGGAGCATCCTCACGCTCTTCGGAGGGGCAACAGTCGTCAGATTGAAGCCCCGTCCACCAACGGAAGACGACAAAATCCCATTCGAGACTGTCGAACAGGCCGAATGGGATGGGCGAATGTTGGCGATTCAGGAGGCCCACGAGCCGGGATGGGCCAAGCGTCGGCTGTCGGCCCCCTATCATCCCTCGGAACGTCGGGATGGTACTTGCCGCATCGCGGCGTGACGACGGCAACGGTCGTCACCATGGCAACCACCCGGTTGCCTCGTCGTCCGGAGGGCGGCGACAAGGCCCCTGCCGGGTCCCTCGGAAGAGTCCGGCGGAAGGCCTCCCCGAAGGGCGGACGCTTTGACCAGAGGGAAAAGCATTAGTCCGTCGCTACGTCTTCGTTTCCATTGAATCCTGCGCCGCCGGCACTGACCATTTTCCCGTGACAGGCGGGAGGTGTGCCATGGCGTTTCAATTCATCCATATGCAGGGCTACAGCCGGAAAGGGGACGGCAAGGGCCGCAACACGTCCTTCATCTTCGGAGAGGCGCGCCGGGACTCTGCCGCCTGTCTTCACGTCGAGGCGCCGCGCCCTCCCGTCGTCGTTTATGGTGTGGACATCGATCGGGTCGAGGCCATGCACGATGCCGCCGCTGCTGATGCCCGGACAGTGCCGAAGGGCGGCAAGGAACGTCGCGTGAGGCAGGACCAGCACACGCTCATGACCGTGGTCGCAAGCCATCCGCTGACCATGGAGGAGGTCACCGCCGATCCGGCGAAGCGGGCAGAGGCTGAACGCTGGGAAGCCATGACGGTGGACTGGCTCCGGGGCCTCTACGGTGAAGGTCTCGTGTCGGTCGTCCGGCATGAAGACGAATCCAGGTGGCACGTCCATGCTTACATCCTTCCCCGTGATCGGGAGATGAAAGCAGCCGGTCTGCATCCAGGTCTCGTTGCGAAGGCCGAGATCATGGCGGCCGGTCCCCGTGACGATGAGGACCCGAAGGCGCTGAACAAACGCGGCGACAACGCCTACAAGGCGGCCATGCGCGGCTGGCAGGATGCCTATTTCGACGCCGTCGCCGTCCGCTGCGGCCTTGCCCGGATCGGCCCCGGCCTACGTCGTCTATCAAGGCAAGAATGGCAGGTGGAGAAGCAGCAGGCGAAGGCCTTGCAGAAGACCTTGGCAAGGGCTGAGGAAGTCCGCGAGGAGGCGAAGGCCGTTATCAGGACGACGAAGGAGGATGCCGCCGCGATCCGGGACGAAGCGGCAAGGGCGAAAGCCGACGCCGATCGTCAGCTTGCCGCCGCCAAGGCCGCGACGAATGCCGCGTTGCAGGCACAGGACAAGGCGCTGCGCGAACAGCGGAGGGCGAAAACCATGATGGCTCGAGTCCGCGAAGAAGGCGCCCGCGTCCGGGAGAGGGCTGCGCGGCTGCAACGCCTTCCCGGACTGCTGCGCAGCATGTGGGATGGTTTCCGGAAGTCGAGGGTGCAAGATCGCATCCGGCAGTCTGTCGAGTCCGAGATGGAAACTCTCCGGCGAACCGCAGCCGAATCCGCCGACCGCGCCAGCGCCGCCGACGCGGGACGGCGTGACGCGGAGTCGCGGGCGCGGAACCTCCGCGAGAACTTGACGGAGACCGGACGGCAGCTTGCCGAGACCAGGCAGGAGCTTGCTGCTCTTCGACCGGAATTGGCTCCCTCGGCCCCTTCGTCCACTTTCTAGCGCGTTTAAAGGGGGCGCACAGCACTCTTGGCGGTTCGGGTGGTGTCTGTACCCACCTGACCGGTGTCGCAGCTCTGCGTGCGGTTTGCGCCGGTCCTCGCCGCCCTGCATCCTTATCAAGAGCAAGGCAATCGGAGGGCGCATGATGACCGTCGCGGAGCGGATCGGGCCGAAAAAGAGACGTCGAAACTGCGCCGACAGGCTTCGCCGCGATCTCGCGGAACGGCAGCGGCAGCGCCGTGGCGGCGATCCGGCGGGCCGAATGATGCTCCAACTTCTCGGCATTCTGTCAGCCGGGTTGGCAGTGCTGCCGCCGTTGCCAGAGCTTTCTTTTTCCTTCAGGCGATCCTCCCCGAAGTCGGTCTCGTCACCTCTCGGGGGAACAATACGTCGACAGTTCTATCATGATGACGGCGCTCGCTCGCCGGCTCTTTCCCGGGAGGCAGATTCCCGGCCCCCGGGGAGGCTGAATCTCGGTCATCTCGACGATGAGGATCGCGGGCCGACAGCGCACGCGATGGAGCGCGGCATTGATCCACCGTTCTACAGAGCGAGCAGCCGTGCAGCGCCAACTTGGTCGAAGCTGGTGAAGGATCTCAAGCGTCGCCAGACAGCCGACGAGGCCCGCGAACTGATCGAGTTCCGGGTGCCGCCGGAAGCTGTCGAATGGCTGCGCAGCCGTATTCTCATGGAAGACTGGCAGTCGTTGCGGCAACTCGGTCGGGACGATGCCAGTGGCGACGAAATCGCGGCTGCTGCACTCGTCGAAGCGAAGCGGTGGCAGGCTGCGCAACCCAAGTCACCGGAATCTGAACCGAAGCCAGAAACGGAAGGTTCCGGCGATCCAGAGGCACCACAGGGAGGGCCGAAACCATGACAGACGAAATTATCAGCCCCAGCCTCTCCGGCTTCCTCGATCGCCTCGGGCTGCCTCCGGCGGCTCGGGATCGTGTCATCGAGATCGATCGGCAGCTCTCCGAAAAGATCGATAGCGATGCGGTGAATAGCGACCGCTGTGCGCTGCTCATCTTCGAGGCTGCCGACCTCATAGCAGATCGTGATCCCCCGGGCTTCGACTGGACCGGATGGGGTGATGACAATCCAGGCGACGCGAACAGCTTCGACTCTGACGGCGTCGAATGGGGTGAAGAATGATCCGCGCTGCCGTACTCCTCCTCGGGCTCGCCGTGGCAGTACCGGTCCCGGCTGTCGAAGTCGTCTGGCGGTCGTCGTCGTCCGGCGTGCTGCCGTCGCCTGCTACGACTTCGACGCCAACGCTTCCAGTCCCTCCAGAAGCGCCCGCCGGCTTCGTGATTGTCATGTCCGGGCAGGCATCGGTGACGGCGGGTGCTATGCTCGATCTGCGTCCGGTCGTTGCCGGAAACACTGGCCCTATTGAGTCTTATCTGCTGTTCGGCGCGTTGCCTCTCGGCGCGACTTTCGACGCCGACTCTGGAAGGATCGGCGGCAGGGCACTGGAACCCGGATCGCATCAGGTCTGGGTGTCGGCGACAGATTCGACCGGGGCGACTGTGGCTGCGGGCGTGAGCATCATCGTAACCTAAAATGCGAAATCGGGGCCTCTCGGCCCCGGTGTCCACTTTGTATTGCGTTTAAATGGCCCGTACAGCGCTTCCGGCCCTTCGGGTGGTGTCTTTACCCATCTGATTTCGAGATGGTGCCTGAGCGCATCGCACGCTCGGTTTCTTGGATGGTTTCCCACACACCGAGCAGATCGGCCCGAATCTCCATGAGGCGCCTGTCGAGATCCTTCCCGCCCGGCCATCCAAGAACGCCCAGTCGTTCGAATCCTCGGGCGGCGTCCCGGATTTCATCCATCAGGCGATTGTAGCGTTCGAAGTTCAGTGGGAACTCGGCTGTCGGGATGTTCGTGATGTCGGTCATGTTCTTCCTTTTGTCATGAAATGGCTGCAAGCCGGGGCGTGGGGCGCAGCCACTGCCGGGCTGCTTCCTCGGCTTCGGCGATCGCCTCTTCCTTGCTGTATGCGATGCCCATGGCGATGGGCCTCAAGTTATCGTCGTCGTCTTCCATCTTCGTGTCTACTGTGTAGACCCATCGGTCCCCACGCGCACCCCGGCAACGGCGCGACGAAGAGAGACAGGAAGCGGCCATCCGCCGCTGTCGCTTCTGCCGAGGATGATATGTCGCCGGTCCACTCGTTGATCGTTACGTTGTTCGTCATGTCTGTGTCCTTTCTGTTGACGCTTATGCTGCTGCGAGTGCTTCCAAGGCTCGAACGCCGCGCTGCTGGACGACCTTTGCCAGTTCCCTACCTGAGCCGGGGACGCGGGTGCGCCGGACGAGGCGCTGATCCCCAGTCCGGCGGTTCTGGACGAGGATCGTGGCGACGTACCAAAGCACCTCCCCGGAAGCTGTCTGCTGCTGTGTCTCGATGACAAGGACATCAATCGCCAGACCGCGAATTGTAGTGGTCGTCGTCTTCATCCGGATGACTCCTAAAGCATTGAAAACGTGAGTTTTATACCAAAATTCAGGAGTCGAGCCCAGGGAGATCGGAAATGATTTCCGGGTTCCCGGAATGTTGGCGTCGAAGTCGTTAACGTGATTCAGATTGGCACGACGGCTAGGCAGGGGTTGACTGTCGCATGGGCCGCCATGCTCACGGGAGGCATGCCCCTCAAGGGGGATGCCGCAGGCAAAGCCGTCCTGAGCGGTCCATGGGACTGTCACTGAGCGACAAGGTTCCGCGATTATTTTTTCCCCGGTCCGCAACGCGGATCGGATCGAGACACGTGGCTCGATCCGAAGGGCAGGAAAAAATCGTCGTGGAAGAGAGCGAGGCTACCCCTGTCGAAATCACAGCGATGAGCATATCGGAGCCGTCAGCATAGCGGCGCTGCAAGCGGGACGGCGGAAATTAGCGCATGTCGAGACGGTCCCCGGGGCAGCCGCAGAAAGTCCAGCGCAGCGCCGCCGGCTATGGCGGGGACTGGGATCGACTGGCCTCGGCGAGGCATTCCATATTGTTGACACCTCAGAATGGGCGTCGTACTGAAAGCTCTTGATAAAACCGTGCGCCACATGAGTGGTACACACGACTTCAATCTGGCCTGAATAAATGTTTTATTTTCAATGGCTTGAGATTTCTGGCGGAGAGGGTGGGATTCGAACCCACGATACCCTTGCAGGTATGCCGCATTTCGAGTGCGGTGCATTCGACCACTCTGCCACCTCTCCGCATGCGCGAACGCTTGCGTTGCGCGCTCCTCTTAAACATCAAAGGCCGGACTGACAAGCGGAATTTCGTGTTTGTGTCACAAATTATTCGTCATGCACGAGGTCGGAAAGAAGGCTTGAGCGTCTGGCTGTTTAGTGAACATTTTTCGGGTGGCGCCGTGTTCTCGCGTCGCTGTCACAGCCGCTTATAGCGCCGCAGGATTTCGATGATCTTTTCATCCTGTTCCCGATCTGGCAGAAGGGCCGGCTGGCGGCTGGCGCCGACGGAGGGATCTTGCAGGTAGAGCGCGCGCTTGACCATGGCGGGTGCGAAGCCGAGAGCATAGAGATCGGTGCGGAAATTGGCATAGGTCGCCTGCTGGCGTTCAGCTTCAGCGATGTCGCCAGCTGCCCACATGGCAAAACTTGACCACAGTCTCGCATTGCCGCGGGACTGTCGAAAGAAGAAAAGCAGAGATCGCCGTTAGATGAACCGGAAAGGCAGGCCCGAGATGAGCGCCTTGACGAAGCGCTTTTTTTGAAAGCACCCATTCAACGAAACGCGCGGCAGCTGTGCCGGCTTTTCTAGGCTTTGAGGACCGAGAACACCGGCCTGTGTGGTGACCGCCACGGAAAAACCCGCCTCCGATACTGCTTTCGCTTCGCGCTCTCCCACGGCCCTGACCCAGCCATAGGGATAAGAGAAGGATTGCGGCCGCTGGCCGACATAGGCCTCCACCACACGCGTCGATTCCTCGATCTCTTGGGCAAGACGTGCCGCATCGATCTTGCGCATATTCACATGCGTCATGGTATGTGCGCCAAAATGCACCAGCGGATCGTCCGAAAGCCTCCTGACTTCGGCAGCATCCATGACGAGGTCGTCCACGATCGCGATGGGATCGATGCCGTGCTGTCTCGCGAGGCGATCGATCTTTTCCACCGCTTCATCTTCCGCGGATTCCTGGACGAAGTTTTCAAGCCGGGCGAACGCCTCCACCTTCTGCGATGGCGTGGTGCATTCCACCTGCTCCGGCCCTGCGCCGAAATCGAACTCGAACGACGCGGCTTTCTGCGTCAGAGCCGCCGCGGTTTCCCACCAGAGGCTGCGGCTCCGTTCGACAAAACCCGGAGTGATGAAAATCGTATAGGGAACGGCGTATTTTCGGAAGATCGGCGCGGCATGTTCGGCATTGTTGCGATAGCCGTCATCGAGCGTGAAGGCACAAAACGACCGGCCTTCGCTGCTGTCGGCAAGCAGAGCCGGCAGATCATGCAGATGAACGGGCACGAGGCCGGATTCGAGCGCGGCCTGTATCGCTTCTTCCAGAAATTCCGGCGTCACGGTCAATTGCACATTGGGTGCAAAAGCAGAAGCCGCATGCCCCGGACGCACATGGTGAAGCGTGAAAATCACACCCCGCCCGGCAAGGGAAGGAAATGCCGAGCGGAGAGCCGGAAGAGAACTCACCTCCAGCCCTGCCCTTATGACCCCGTATTTCACCAGGCGTTTGACCGGCGGCAAGATCGCCCTTGCCGATTGTCCTGACGCCAGGCCCGGAAGGATACGTTTTTTCAGCACCCGCAAGGCCGTCAGCGGCAGATCGATCAGGCCCGGCAAAGGATCGTTCGGTGCAAAAGCGGCCCAACTGCGAATTTTGCCGAAAGATATTAGATAATCGCGAAGGCTCGTCTGCCCTCTTTGTGCCAACGTGAAAGCGGCAACGGCATCACGGACAAGATAGGACCAGGAAGCGCCCTGCCGTGCAGTGACCGCCGGCCCGTTGGGCATGTCATTGGCCACCCGCCACAGCAGCCCGCCAAGATCGATGCCGGCGGCCGAGCAAAGGCCGAACCACGACCACGGGCGTGGATTGACATCGAGAAGTTTCAGCTCTCCATCCCGGCCGTCGAGTTTGAACTCCACCTCGACCACTCCGCTGTGGCCGGCCGACTTCAATATTTTCCGGGCAGCCTCAATCGCTTGCCGGTTATCGACGACCTCAACACAGGTGCTGGTATAACCGAAATCGACGGGATATTGCCTTGCGCGCCTCGCGGTAAATTCGGCGACGGGTTCCCCGTTCAGCCACAGGGCCGCATAGGAAAACTGGCTCTCTCCTCTGCCCGGAATGAGTTCCTGCACGACGACATTGTCGGGGCCGATCTCTCCACTCGCATCGGCGAAAGCGGTTTTCAGCCCTTCTCTGTCGTCAGCACGGATAACTTTCGCCCGGGCGATCGAAGTATTGCCCCCGCCCATATTCGGCTTGAGAATGACGGGAAACATCACATCCAGCCCGTCAATATCGGTTGCCGACGTCAGCGCGTAGGTTCGGGGGAAGCTGACGCCGAGTTCCGCCGCACGTCTATAAAGCAGCGGTTTTTCACATAGCCATTGCAGGCTTGTCCACTCAGGCAGAATGATTTTGTAAAACGCCGAAAGCTCGTCGCGGTGCTGCGACACAAGCTGAACCTCACCATCGCCCGATGGCACCAACAGGCTACCCTTCAAGCCCCGTTTTTCAGCGATTTCACGCAGAAACGCCATCGCCGCGTCATCATGCGGGCCAGCCCAGCGGATTGTTTCCCGCACGAAGCGCGACCAGCCCGGCAGCGGGGAATCATGCGTGAGATAATAGACGGGCACATTCAGGGCACCGAGGCTGCGGGCAAGGGCAAGCGTGCCATGAGCGCCACCGATAATAACTACACCTGGAATGGTCAAAGCCTGATCCCCGTCCTACTCCATATCTTGATCGCAAAAATTGATAAATAAATTGGATATTTCTAAAGTATTGGGCTGGCGATTATCGAATGACGAGAAGGCCAAAGCGCCATGCTATTTGGTCTTTTAGCAGGCGCCTGGGACTTTGCTTTGAAACAACAGGCGTGGGGCTCACGCCTCCTTGCCCACCGGGCGTGGCTCGCCATTCTCATCCACGGCAACCATGATGAAGACGGCCTCCGTGACCTTGTCGCGAGAATCCTGATAATGCCTGCGGGTCCAGGCCTCGATCTTGAGCGTGATGGAGGTACGGCCGATCTTTTCGATCCGTGTGTAGACACAGAGCGTATCGCCGATCTTGACCGGCTTCTTGAAGACGATTTCATGGACCGCCACGGTGACAGTGCGGCCGCCGGCTACATCATTGGCGCGGACGAAGGCCGCAAGGTCCATCTGCGACATGACCCAGCCGCCGAAGATATCGCCGGCCGGATTGGCATCGGCGGGCATGGCAAGCGTTCTAAGCGTGAGTTCCATATCGGCGGGCGGTTGCTGGTCCATCTCTCGAATTCCTTTCACAAACCTCCCGCTGCCGGACTTAAACAACCCGGCCTTATCAGCCAATAGCCGATTTGTCGCGGCTGCCCCTCCAAAACAGCAAGGAATAACAGAGCAATCGTAAGCTTCTGTTAACCATGATGGGGCACGATTCCAAAAAAACGCGGGGGCGTGCAAATGGCCTATGACTGGAGTGGAAATAACGCGATAGAGCAGCGCTACGACCGTATTGTCCTCGTGGTCGCGGGCGTCATCGCCATCAGCTTGGCGACCGGCACCCTTGTGTTACGGCCGCAGATGGAACCGACAACCGCGATAAGCCTCGCCAAACAGCCACGCCTGAACTCTGAAAAATGGCATTTGCGGCTCTGAGCTACAGCCATGAGCCGAGCGAAGCCCGTGGCCTCAGACCTACTGCAACGTGATCTCTTGCCTCGGGCCAGTTTCCTTCGGTAAGGCGTGGTCAAGGTGGGCCACAGCTGGAGCAAGGACTGAAAGAAAAGTCTCCGACCGGCCGATATAGATGATCCCAACACCTTCCATCCGGTTCAGAACCTCAGCCAAATTATCCTGCGTCTGCTTTTCCAGACCTTCCAGCAAATCGTCGATCACGACGAATTTCGGCTTCAGAAGCAGGGCATTGGCAATGCGGATACTGGCCTGCTCGTCCGAATCCAGTTTCTTGTCCCAGCGGATGTTTTCGTCGAGACGGGAAGTCATTTCTTCCAACCCGCATGCGGCAAGCGCCGCGAGATAATCGGCATCGGTGAACCGCTGGGGTGCACGCGGATAGGCCAGGATTTCACGCAGCGAACCCGCCGGCAGATAGCCGTGCTGGGCAATAAAGAGCGTATCGGATTGTTCCGGCATCTCGATTCTGCCCTGCCCCCACGGCCATAGACCGGCCATGGCGGCAAACAGCAGCCGCCGGTTTACGCCCTGTTCGCCGTTGATCATCAGCCGTTCGCTCGACCCTATCCCGACCTCGTTTTCCCGCAGCCGGAATCCGCGCTCCACATCCTGTCCGCCCGCATCGCGGCAGATCGTGACCGATTGCAGGCGGATCTTTTCGTTCGCCGCACTGCGCTGCAGGTCGATCGTGAGGCCGTGCTGCTCCACGCTGTCCATCTGGATAAGTGCGTTACGGAACACTGAAACGCGCTGCAATGTCGCCTTCCAGCTGGCGATAGGGCCAAAATTATCGATATACCAGCGTAACGCCGTATTGACCTGGTTGAAGGCGCCGACAGCCATCATCAGCCCACCGAAAGTGAGGTTGCCGGAAAAATAGACCGGCGCCGCAATCAGGATCGGTGCCACCACCGCCAGCCAGCCATAACCCGCCGATACCCAAGTGAGATGCGTCAACGCCATGGCGAGCCCGCGAATGACGCCGAGCACCGCATCGATATCGATGCCGATCCGCCGCCTTTCGTTCTTTTCGCCCCGCGCAAGTGCAATCGCGGCGAGATTTTCGCTGGCCCGCATCAGGGAAAAGCGCAGCTCGGCCTCTTTGGAGTAACGCTCCGCATTCAGTCCGACCAGCCGGTAGCCAACGAGGTTGCTGAGCAGAGAGGCGGACCCGGCGTAAAGGATCGCCGCCCAGACCATATAGCCGGGGATCGCGTAAGTGTCGCCGCTGATGGTGATGGTAAAACCGGCCGAGAGCGACCAGAGGACGCCGATGAAGCTGACAAGCAGGATTGTTGCATTGACGAGGCCGATCGAAAGCGCCGTACTGCTTTCCGCGAGATTGCGGACGTCGTCATGCAGGCGCTGATCGGGATTGATCGAAATCGTGCCAAAACCGGCAAGACGCGCGGCGCGACCCGGTTTCAGCCATTGATCGACCATATCCTTGGCAAGACCCTCGCGCATGTTCAGCGCCGTCATCTGGTTGAGCCATGTCTGGATGACATTAAGGAGAAGCAGCAGCCCGGCGATGATGGCGAAAACTTCGAGCTGATGAATGAAGGCATCGAGATCGCGCCGCTCCAGCGCATTGTAAAACGGCGCATTCCACTCGTTGAGCCTGATCTGCCCATAGGCCGTGAGCAATATCACCGTAAGCAGCGCGATCGACAGCAGGATCAGCCGGGTACGCACCGGCGACGTCCAGAAGGCACGCCCCATCATCCGCAACTGTGCGGGAAAATCGAGATCGAAACCCGAAAGGTTCGCCGCGCTCTTGCGCTGGTCGTCGGTCACCGTTGTTGCCATTCATTCCATTCCGAAAGTCAATCGGCAAAGAAAGCGGGTCGCGATTCTGCGCCTTGCGATGCCAAGCAATAACACGCCGTTCGACCTTGTCCACAATCCCGGTGAAATCTCCGCGGCGACGATTGAGAAGGCCGGGGCATTATTCCTGCGGCAGACATGACGGCCTCGGTCCACAATGCAATTACTGCCGGAAATGATCCTTGCTTTCTTTTCCTGCATTGCACAAAATCCCGGTAATTTCAGAGGGGCGGACAACCGCATAAACCGGAAAAACCGGGCAAGGCAGATCAATGGCGATCAAAGCGAGCATCTATCATCTGACGCATTATAAATATGACAATCCGGTTCGCCTTGGACCACAAATCATCAGATTAAAGCCCGCCTCTCACTCCAGAACCCGCGTCATCAGCCATTCGCTCAAGGTTTCACCCTCCAATCACTTCGTGAACCTTCAGCAGGACCCCTACGGCAATTACCTCGCCCGGTTCGTTTTTCCCGAGCCCGCAACGGAATTTAAGATCGAGGTCGATCTTGTCGCCGATATGACGGTTTATAATCCATTCGACTTCTTCGTGGAGGAAGAGGCGACAAAATGGCCCTTCGATTATCCGCAGGAATTGCGCGATGATCTCTCCATCTACATGAAACCGGAGCCGACCGGCCCTCTGCTCGCCGCCTTCATGGCCACGGTTGACCGGACGCCGGAGCAGCCGACGGTGGATATGGTTGTTGGCCTCAATGCCCGTCTGCAGCAGGAAATCGGTTACGTCATCCGCATGGAACCGGGCGTCCAGACGCCGGAGGAGACGCTCGCTTCCGGCAAGGGTTCCTGCCGCGACACCAGCTGGCTGCTGGTGCAAGTGCTGCGGCATCTCGGTCTTGCCGCCCGTTTCGTGTCCGGATACCTCATTCAGCTGACGCCTGACCTCAAGGCGCTCGACGGCCCCTCGGGCACCGAGGTTGACTTTACCGATCTGCACGCCTGGGCCGAGGTCTATATGCCCGGCGCCGGCTGGATCGGACTTGACCCGACCTCCGGGCTTCTGACGGGTGAAAGCCATATTCCGCTGGCCGCGACGCCGCATTATCGCAATGCCGCACCGATTTCCGGCGGTTATTTCGGCCACGCCAATACCGAATTCGCCTTCGACATGCAGGTCCGGCGTGTTGCCGAGACACCGCGTATCACCAAACCCTTTTCGGATGAAAGCTGGGAGGAGCTCAACGCGCTCGGTGAAGCGGTCGACGGCGTTCTGAACGCTCAGGACGTCCGCCTGACCATGGGCGGCGAACCGACTTTCGTTTCCATCGATGATTTCGAATCCGATGAATGGAACACCGGCGCGGTCGGGCCGACGAAACGCGAAAAGGCGGATACGTTGATCCGCCGCCTGCGCGAACGTTTCGCCCCCGGCGGTTTTCTGCATTACGGACAGGGCAAATGGTATCCGGGCGAAAGCCTACCGCGCTGGACCTTCTCGCTTTATTGGCGAAAGGACGGCCTGCCGATCTGGCGGAACCCTTCGCTGATCGCCGAGGAAGTTGCGAATACCAGCGTCAAGGCCGAGGATGCGCAAAAGCTGTTGGGCGGTATCGCCACGCAGCTCGGCATAGATGCCGATCTGGTGCTGCCGGCCTATGAGGATCCCGCAGAATGGATCATCAAGGAAGGCAGCCTGCCCGACAATGTCGATCCGTCCAATTCCAGACTGAAGGATCCGGAAGAGCGCAACCGCATCGCCCGCGTGTTCGAACGCGGTTTGACGACGCCCACCGGCTACATTCTGCCGGTACAGGCGTGGAATGCGCGCGCCGCGGGCAACCGCTGGATCAGCGAGAAATGGAAAACGCGGCGGGGCAAGATTTTTCTTGTTCCGGGCGACAGCCCGGTCGGTTACCGCCTACCGCTCGGCACCCTGCCCTATGTACCGCCTTCCGCCTATCCCTATATTCACGAGGCGGACCCTTCAATTCCCAGGGGACCGCTTCCCGATGTCTTCACACCGTCGGGTCGCTCCATGCCCGAAGCCTCCTTTCATGCGAGCGAAGGCTCCGCGCAGGAGCGCATCGAACAGACGCTCGGTGAAATCGGCGGTGCGGTGCGCACTGCACTTTCCGTTGAACCGCGCGATGGCCGGCTCTGCGTTTTCATGCCGCCGGTCGAGCGCATCGAGGATTATCTTGAACTGATCGCGGCAGCGGAGGCGGCTGCCGCCGAGCTTGGACTGCCGGTCCATATCGAAGGTTATGCGCCGCCGCATGACGAGCGCATCAATGTCATCCGCGTCGCGCCCGATCCAGGTGTCATCGAGGTCAACATCCACCCCGCTTCGAGCTGGAAGGATTGTGTCGACATCACCACCGCAGTCTATGAGGAGGCGCGCCAGTCGCGTCTCGGCGCCGACAAATTCATGATCGACGGCCGCCACACCGGCACCGGCGGCGGCAACCATGTCGTGGTTGGCGGGGCAAGCCCCAATGACAGCCCCTTCCTGCGCCGGCCCGATCTTCTGAAAAGCCTCGTTCTGCATTGGCAGCGGCATCCCTCGCTCTCCTACCTTTTCTCAGGCCTCTTCATCGGCCCGACGAGCCAGGCGCCGCGTATCGACGAAGCCCGCCACGACAGTCTCTATGAGCTGGAGATCGCGCTTGCGCAGGTGCCTGCCCCCGGTGACGGCGTTCCGCCTTTGCCATGGCTGGTCGACCGCCTGTTCCGCAACCTGCTGACGGATGTGACGGGTAATACCCATCGCGCCGAAATCTGCATCGACAAGCTGTTTTCGCCTGACGGGCCGACCGGCCGCCTCGGCCTTGTGGAATTCCGCGGTTTCGAAATGCCGCCCAATGCGCGGATGTCGCTCGCCCAGCAATTGCTGGTGCGCGCACTTATCGCCCGCTTCTGGAAAAATCCCGCCGCCGGCAAATTCGTGCGCTGGGGAACCGCACTCGCGGACCGTTTCATGCTGCCCCATTATATCTGGGCGGATTTCCTGGATGTGCTCGCCGACCTCAGGGAAAACGGCTTTGACGTGAAACCGGAATGGTTCACCGCCCAGCAGGAATTCCGTTTCCCCTTCTTCGGTGAGGTAGAATATGAGGGTGCGAAACTGGAACTGCGCCAGGCGCTTGAGCCCTGGCATGTGATGGGCGAGCAGGGCGCCATCGGCGGCACCGTGCGTTATGTCGACAGCTCCGTCGAGCGCCTGCAGGTGCGGCTGGAAACCTCCAATCCTTCTCGTTACACCGTGGCCTGCAACGGTCGTGCCGTGCCGCTGACGCCGACGGAAAACCGCAGCGTCGCGGTGGCCGGCGTGCGCTTCAAGGCGTGGCAGCCCTCTTCCGGCCTGCATCCCGTCCTGCCCGTCAATTCACCCTTGACCTTTGACATTTATGATACATGGTCGAGGCGATCGATCGGCGGATGCATCTATCATGTTGCTCATCCGGGCGGGCGCAATTACGAGACGTTTCCCGTCAACGGCA
>JAEXMK010000089.1 GCA_023444445.1 Pseudomonadota bacterium
CATCCAGCCAGCCCAAGTCCTTGGGCAGGAAAGACTCCTTTCGCCGCGCGGACGCGCGTCGCGCTGGATACCGGCTCAAGGCCGGTATGACGGAAACGAATTAAGCCTAATAAAGTCCGACCCCCGACAAGACGAACCTGGTTCGGTGACGGCTGCATACCTCGCAATGACATCGCCAAAACAGACGCTTCGCGATTTTTCAACCCCTTCACCCGTCACATATTGGCGTAAACCGGCCCCTCGCCACCCTGTGGTGGCACCCAGTTGATGTTCTGGTTCGGGTCCTTGATATCGCAGGTCTTGCAGTGCACGCAGTTCTGGGCGTTGATGACGTAGACCTCCTCGCCGTCCTTCTCCACCCATTCATAAACGCCGGCGGGGCAATAACGGGTCGAGGGACCGGCATAAACGTCGTGTTCGGAGCGCTTCTGCAGCTCCATGTCCTTCACCTGAAGATGCACCGGCTGGTCTTCTTCATGGTTGGTGGAGGAGAGGAACACCGAGGACAGGCGGTCGAAGGTGAGAACGCCGTCCGGCCTTGGATAATCAATCTTCTTGTGCTTCGAGGCCGGTTCGAGGCTCTGCGCATCCGTCTTGCCGTGCTTCAGCGTGCCGAAGAAGGAGAAACCGAACAGCTGGTTCGTCCACATATCGAGACCGCCAAGACCGACGCCAACAAGCGTGCCGAATTTCGACCAGAGCGGCTTGACGTTGCGCACCCGCTTCAGGTCCTTGCCGATATCGCCTTCACGCCATTCTGCCTCGATCTCCACCACCTCATCGTGGGCGCGGCCGGCGGAAAGCGCCGCGGCGATCTTTTCCGCGGCCAGCATGCCCGACAGAACCGCATTATGGCTGCCCTTGATGCGCGGTACGTTGACGAAACCGGCGGAACAGCCGATCAGCGCGCCACCCGGGAAGGTGAGCTTCGGCACCGACTGATAGCCGCCTTCGGTAATGGCGCGCGCGCCATAGGAAATGCGCTTGCCGCCCTCGAAGGTATCGCGGATCGCCGGATGCGTCTTGAAGCGCTGAAATTCCTCGAAAGGATAAAGATAGGGGTTCTTGTAATTGAGATGCACCACGAAACCGACGGCAACGAGGTTGTCTTCCAGATGATAAAGGAACGAGCCGCCGCCCGTCTTGAAGCCGAGAGGCCAGCCGAAGGAATGCTGCACGAGGCCCTGTTTGTGCTTCTCCGGCTTGACCTGCCAGAGCTCCTTGATGCCGATACCGAATTTCTGCGGCTCGCGATCCTTCGACAGGTCGAATTTGGAAATCAGCTGCTTGGCAAGCGATCCACGTACACCCTCGCCGATCAGCACATATTTGCCGTGCAGTTCCATCCCGCGGGTGAAGTTCGGGCCCGGCTCGCCATTCTTCTCAATGCCCATGTCGCCGGTGGCGACGCCGATGACGGCGCCTTCGTCATTATAAAGCACTTCGGTTGCGGCAAAGCCCGGATAGATCTCGACGCCGAGCCCTTCCGCCTTTTCCGCCAGCCATCGACAGACGAGACCGAGCGAGACGATGTAATTGCCGTGATTGTTCATCAATGGCGGCATCATGAAGTTCGGCAGGCGGATGGAGCCGGCGGGCCCGAGGAACAGGAACTGGTCGTCCTTGACCTCGGTCTTGAAAGGATGCCCCTCCTCTTCGCGCCAGCCCGGCAGCAGCCTGTCAATGCCGATCGGATCGACCACGGCGCCGGAGAGGATATGCGCGCCGACTTCCGAGCCCTTTTCCAGAACGACAACCGAAAGCTCCGGCTCGACCTGCTTCAGGCGGATCGCCGCTGCAAGACCGGCCGGACCCGCACCGACGATCACAACGTCAAATTCCATCGCTTCGCGTTCAGGCAGTTCCATCGCTTCCGTCATTGTGTCCTCTCAGATCGCCGGTCCCATCCGGCTGTTGTTATATTCGCTTTCCGGCATTCCCGGCGCATCGCCCGCGCCAGTCAAAAAACCATCCGCGACACCGCATCCACCAGGGCCTGTCTTCGCAAAGCAGGACGCCTTTGTCGAGCTTCTATAGCGGCAAAACATGTCGCATGCCACTCAATTGTCAGACAACCTGATGATTATATAGTTACTTTTACGTTCACGTAAAAGTATAGAAATAAGGCCCGGGGGCGTCAAGAGCGGTTGGAACCGAACGCTGCAACTCGGGTGGCATGTCAATGAGGCTCATAAGGCTGTGCGTCGTTGACGGCACATTTTTGAGGAATTCATGTGCCGGCCATATGCCAGAGCGATCATGGCCAAACCCGTTATCAGTTATGCATATTGTTGTAGTTTTCCGGTAATCCGGTCAGATAAACAAATCGGGACAGTCGGCAGGGGATGAAGCACGTGTACCGAGTTCCGGGCTTTATAACGAATGGGTGAAGGGCATGAACATCAGGAGTTTCTATTTAACCATGGCCGCCATCGGCACAATTATCCCCTGGTTGTTCTTCGGGTCTTTCTTCGCAATGCATGGCCCGAATGTTTGGCTCTTCCTGCAGTCACTGTTTGCAAATGGTGCCGCCGGTGGATTTTCCGCAGATGTGCTGATTACGATCTTCATATTTTGGGTCTGGTCATGGCAGGATGCAAACAGGAACAATGTCGCCCGCTGGTGGCTGGTTCTTCCAGCAAGCTTCCTTGTCGGGCTGTCGCTGGCCCTGCCGCTCTACCTGTATTTGCGTGAGCGCGGTTTGAGCCACCAAATCAGACCTAAACCGCCCATTCCTCATCCGTCGTGAACACGATTGTCAGCCAGCGGTCGCTCCCCTCGCCGCCCAGCGCATTGCCGATTTCATCGCGGATAGCGTCCCATTCCTCCAGACGCCGGGGCGGCCAGTTTTTCGGAACGATGAAGAAGAGTTCGATCTGCCGGCCGCGGCCGACGCGGGCGACATAGGAATAGTGTGAGGAAAAGCCGAATTTGGTCACGATCTCGCCGGCCACACCGTCCACATGCTGCTTGAACTCCAGCGGCGTCACAAGGAGGATGTCGGCAAGCGCCTGCTTCACGTTACCAAGCGGCATGGGGATGATGACGAGGCAGACGAGCGCCAGCACGGCCGGGTCTATATAGGGCGCGAGCCAGGCCTGCGACGTCCCCGTCAGGCCGTAACCGATGGCAAAGGCGACGAACAGGGCCATGCTCAAAAGCGCACTCATCAGCCAGCTTTTGGCGTCCAGCGCCACGAAGGCGGATTGCAGCCGGCGATTCTGCCGTCTGACGAACCAAGCCATGGCAAGCGAGACGGCAAAGCTGACGAAGGTGACGATGATGGCGTAATCGAACTCGATCGATCTGCCGCCATCCATCAGGCTGTCGATGGCATTGATGAGCGCATAGATCGCAGCGCCCATCAACAGCGTGCCGTTGAGGCCCAGCACCATCGGCTCCAGATGCCAGAAACCCATGGTGAAACGTTCCGCCAGCCGGCCACCGGGGCGAGCCGCCGCGGAGGCGGCGATCAGCCGCGCCACGAGCAAAGCCAGTACCGTCATGAAGGCGTCGGTGAGCGCATAAACACCGTCGAAAACCACGGCGAAGGAGCCGGAGAGCAAGCCTGCGCCGATGCCGAACAGAGCCAGAAGCATTGTGACGGCGATGGAGAATTTGAGCAGGGATTGTTCTGTCATGACGTGTATTTTACCTTCAAAAGCGGACGCCATCTTCCTATAAACAGCACATAGATTGCAAACAAGGACAGGACAGACCCCATGGATTTCGGCATTTCGGGCAAACGAGCCCTCGTTCTCGCCTCCTCTCGCGGCCTTGGGCTGGGCATTGCGACAGCGCTTGCGAAAGAAGGTGCGAACGTCCTTCTGGTTGGCCGAAGCGGTGAAAAACTGGCGGAAAATTGCAAGGCGATCAATGCGCTCGGCAAGGGCAAAGCCGACTGGGTGTGGGGTGATCTTGCCGATGACAATTTTGTCGAGTCCATGGTTCAGGCCGTCAAGGACAAGCTCGGCGGCATCGATATTCTCGTCAACAATACTGGTGGTCCGACGCCCGGCCTTGCTCCACTGCTGTCCGGTTTAAATTTGCGGCCATTGGAAGGCCATCTGGTTTTGGTTTGTGGGTTTGTCTGGTGGCGGCTTGAGAAGCCGATCGGTGCGTCGCCGGTGCATGAGATTTGCGCGTACCAGCCTGGCGAAGGCGAGTGGGCTTGGCACGGTCTTCTGGTCAGCCTGCGCCAGTCGCAGCAGCAGGTA
>JAEXMK010000107.1 GCA_023444445.1 Pseudomonadota bacterium
CACGTAACCCATGTGGGCGACGGAGGAATAGGCGATCAGCTTCTTGATGTCGTCCTGCATCATCGCCACCAGCGAGGTGTAGATGATGGCGAGAACCGACAGGGTGAAGACGAACGGCGCGAAATAGTCCGATGCCAACGGGAACATGGCGAGCGAGAAACGGATGAAACCGTAACCGCCGAGCTTTAGCATGACGCCAGCCAGGATGACCGAACCAGCGGTCGGAGCCTGAACGTGCGCATCCGGAAGCCAGGTGTGGACAGGCCACATCGGCATCTTCACCGCGAAGGCTGCAAAGCACGCCAGCCACAGCCAGGTCTGCATACCGGCCGGGAAGCCGTATTTCAGCAACTCGGTGATGTCGGTCGTGCCGGCCTGCCAGTACATCGCCATGATGGCGAGCATCGTCAGAACCGAACCGAGCAGCGTGTAGAGGAAGAACTTGTAGGATGCGTAAACACGATCCTTGCCGCCCCACACGCCGATGATGACAAACATCGGGATCAGCGTTGCTTCGAAGAAGACGTAGAAGAGAACGGTGTCGAGCGCGACGAACACGCCGATCATGACGACTTCCAGAAGAAGGAAGGCGATCATGTATTCCTTGATGCGCTTTTCAACCGAATCCCAGCTTGCCAGCACGCAGAACGGCATGAGGAAGGTGGTGAGGATGACGAACAGCATGGAGATGCCGTCGACGCCGAGGTGGTAGGAGGCAATGTTGCCGAACCAGTCATGCTTCTCGACCATCTGGAAGCCCGGGTTCGAATTGTCGAACCCGATCCAGACGAACAGCGAAACGATGAAGGTGAACACGGTCGTCAGCAGCGAAACATTGAGAATGTTGCGGCGACCGTAAGGACCGTTCTCGTTGGTGAGCAGCAGCAGCACCACGCCGACCAGCGGCAGGAACGTGACCGTTGAAAGAATGGGCCAATCGGTCATCAGAAGGCACTCCCGAGCATCATCCAGGTGACAAGCGCCGCGATGCCGATCAGCATCGCAAAGGCATAATGATAAAGGTAGCCGGACTGCAGGCGGACCATGCGGTTGGTCACATCAACCACACGCGCTGCAATACCGTTCGGACCGTAATGATCGATGACCGCCACGTCGCCCTTCTTCCACAGGAAGCGGCCGAGTGCCTTCGCCGAACGGACGAAGAGGAAGTCATAGAGTTCATCGAAGTACCACTTGTTGAGAAGGAACTGGTACAGGCCACGATGGGTCTCGGCCAGACGCTTCGGCGTCTCCGGCGACTTGATGTACATGTACCATGCCGTCACGAAACCAAGAGCCATGGCTGCGAACGGGCTCCACTTCACCCACTTCGGAACATTGTGGAACTCATGCACGATGTGGTTTTCAGGACCGGTGAACAGCGCACCCTTCCAGAATTCCTCATAGTGATGGCCGAAGAAATATTCGACGAAGCCGACACCAGCAAACAGTGCGCCAGCGGTCAGGATGAACAGCGGCAGCAGCATCACCATCGGCGATTCATGGACATGGTGCATGACATCTGCGGAAGCGCGCGGCTTGCCGAAGAAGGTCATGAACGCCAGGCGCCAGGAATAGAAGCTGGTGAACAGTGCAGCGATGACGAGAAGCGTGAAGGCGAAACCGCCAAGGCTCGAATGCGAGGCAAATGCCGATTCGATGATGGCGTCCTTGGAGAAGAAGCCAGCGAAGCCGATGGACGTGCCGGGGATACCAACACCGGTCAGCGCGAGCGTACCGACAGTCATCGTCCAGAAGGTGACCGGGATGTGCTTACGCAGGCCGCCCATGTAACGCATGTCCTGCTCGCCATCGACGGCGTGGATGACGGAACCGGCGCACAAGAACAGCAGAGCCTTGAAGAAGGCGTGCGTGAACAGGTGGAACACGGCCGCACCATAAGCACCAACGCCAAGCGCCACGAACATGTAACCGAGCTGCGAGCAGGTCGAGTAAGCGATGACGCGCTTGATATCGTTCTGAACCAGACCGACGGTCGCGGCGAAGAACGCCGTGATCGCACCAATCAGCGTAACGAAGGTCAACGCATCCGGCGACAGTTCGAACAGTGGCGACATGCGTGCCACGAGGAAGACACCGGCGGTCACCATGGTTGCGGCGTGAATGAGCGCCGAAACCGGCGTCGGGCCTTCCATGGCGTCCGGGAGCCAGGTGTGCAGCAGGAACTGCGCCGACTTACCCATGGAGCCCATGAACAGCAGCAGGCAGACTGCGGTGATGGCGTGGCCCTTGTCGAGGCTCATGCCGAACAGGTTGATGACGGCGTCGGTGGACGCAGCGCCTTCAGCCGGCAGATAGGTCGAGGCGGCAGCAAAGATCGTTTCAAAGTTGATCGAGCCGAACAGAACGAAGACGCCGGAAATGCCGAGGATGAAGCCGAAGTCACCAACGCGGTTGACGATGAACGCCTTCATGGCCGCAGCCGATGCGGACGGCTTCTTGAACCAGAAACCGATCAGAAGGTAGGACGCCAGACCCACGCCTTCCCAGCCGAAGAACATCTGCAGCAGGTTGTCGGAGGTGATGAGCATCAACATCGCAAAGGTGAAGAGCGACAGGTATGCGAAGAAGCGCGGACGATGCGGATCGTGGTGCATGTATCCGATCGAATACAGGTGCACGAGACAGGACACCGTGTTGACCACGACGAACATGACAGCCGTCAGCGTGTCGATGCGGAACGCCCACTCGACATCGATGCCGCCGGACTGAATCCAGCGCATGACGCTGACCTTGATGATTTCGCCGCCCTCACCGTGGCCGAGAAGCGCGACATTCACAAACACGATCCACGACAGGACCGCGACCACGATCATCAGACCGGTGGTGACATATTCCGAGGCTTTGGCACCGATCGAGCGGCCAAACAGGCCAGCGATCAGGAAGCCGATCAGCGGAAGAAAGACGATAGCCTTGTAGATCATAGCCTTATCAGCCCTTCATCATATTGACGTCTTCCACCGCGATCGATCCACGGTTGCGGTAGAAGACAACGAGTATTGCAAGACCGATGGCCGCTTCGGCAGCAGCGACGGTCAGGATGAACAACGCAAAGACCTGGCCGACGATGTCGTTCAGGAAGGACGAGAACGCCACCATGTTGAGGTTGACCGCAAGCAGGATGAGTTCGATCGACATGAGGATGACGATGACGTTCTTCCGGTTGAGGAAGATACCGAAGACGCCGATCGTGAAGAGGATCGCGCTGACCGTCAGGTAGTGGGAAAGACCGATTTCCATTCTAATATTCCTTAGATCCGTTCGCGCCTCAGATACCCTGGCCCGGCTTGACCTTGACCGTCGTAACGGCGGTCTTGGGGTCACGCCCGACCTGGGTGGAGATGTCCTGCCGCTTGATGTCGGTGCGGTGACGCAGCGTCAGCACGATCGCGCCGATCATGGCGACCAGCAGCACGAGACCCGCGAGCTGGAAGAAGTAGACGTAGTTTGTATAGAGAACGTCGCCGAGAGCTGCCGTGTTGGTGCGCTCAGTGACAGGCGGGATCGGCATGGTGATCGACTTGGCCGCCTGCGGCGACAACATGCTGCCGCCGATGACGACGATCAGCTCTGCCGCGAGGATAAGACCGATCAACGCACCAACAGGCGCATATTGCAGCACGCCCGAGCGAAGTTCGGCGAAATCGACATCCAGCATCATGACGACGAAGAGGAAGAGCACCGCCACGGCGCCGACATAAACAACCAGCAGGATCATGCCGAGGAACTCGGCTCCCGTCAGCAGGAACAGCGCAGCCGCGTTGAAGAAGGTCAGGATCAGGAAGAGAACCGAGTGAACCGGGTTCTTCGATGCGATGACCAGAAACGCCGACGCCACCGCGACGAAAGCGAATATGTAAAAGAATATAGCGTGCAGACCCATGTTGGTGCCTTCTCGTCCTCATCCGGGCAGAGAAGACCTCCTCGGTCCCCTCACCCGTTTGTCCCTGCCGGTAACACCGGACAGGCATTTACTCTCTCAACGTTCATCGAAGCCGAAGCTCCGCGGAACACGGTTGCGCCTTAACGGTAAGGCGCATCCAGCGCGAGGTTGCGCGCGATTTCACGCTCCCAGCGGTCGCCGTTGTCGAGAAGCTTCTGCTTGTCGAAATACAGCTCTTCGCGGGTCTCGGTTGCGAACTCGAAGTTCGGACCTTCGACGATCGCGTCGACCGGGCATGCTTCCTGGCAGAAACCGCAATAGATGCACTTCACCATGTCGATGTCGTAGCGCACGGTACGACGGGTACCGTCGTTGCGGCGCGGACCAGCTTCGATGGTGATCGCCTGAGCAGGACAGATCGCTTCACACAGCTTGCAGGCGATGCAGCGTTCTTCACCGTTGGGATAACGGCGCAGAGCGTGTTCGCCACGAAAGCGCGGAGAAACCGGACCCTTTTCAAACGGGTAGTTCACCGTCGCCTTCTGCTTGAAGAAATGACGCATCGTCAGGAAGATTGCGCCGACGAATTCCTTGAGGAACAGCGAATTGACGGCTTGGGAAAGGCTTGCCATCTCAACCTCCAGTTCTTTGAGCGAGGAGTTCAGACATCAACCGGCCCACCCCGTCAGCTTCAATACGAATGCAACAATAACAACCATGGCAAGCGACAGCGGCAGGAACACCTTCCAGCCAAGGCGCATGAGCTGGTCATAGCGGTAACGTGGAACGAAAGCCTTAACCAGAGCGACCATGAAGAAGACCATGCAGCCCTTGATCGCGAACCAGACGATGCCCGGAACCCAGTTCAAGAACCAGACGTCCACGATCGGCAGCCACCCACCGAGGAACAGGATCGTCGTCAGGCAGCAGATCAGAACGATGGCAGCATATTCGCCAAGCATGAACATCATGTACGGCGTGGAGCCATATTCGACCATGGGACCGGCGACCAGTTCCGATTCCGCTTCCGGAATGTCGAAAGGCGGACGGTTGGTTTCGGCAAGACCCGAAATGAAGAACACGATGAACATCGGGAACAGCGACAGCCAGTGCCAGTCGAGGAACGACGGCGGCAGGCCGAGCATCGTACCGAGACCGGTGCGCTGTGCCAGAACGATGTCCGTGAGGTTCAGCGAACCGACGCAAAGCAGAACGGTGACGATGACGAGACCGATGGACACTTCGTAAGAGACCATCTGCGCGGCGGAGCGAAGCGCGCCAAGGAACGGGTACTTCGAGTTCGAAGCCCAGCCGCCCATGATGATGCCGTACACTTCAAGCGAGGAAATCGCGAAGATGTAGAGAATGCCGACGTTGATGTTGGCAACCACCCAGCCATCCGCAAACGGGATAACGGCGTAAGTGGCAAGTGCCAGCGTCACGGCAACCAGAGGCGCCAGCAGAAATACGGCCTTGTTGGCACCGGCCGGAATGACCGGCTCTTTCAGAATGAACTTCAAAAGGTCGGCGAAGGACTGGAACAGACCGAAGGGACCAACGACGTTCGGGCCGCGACGCAACTGTACGGCAGCCCAGACCTTACGGTCGGCCAGCAGCAGGAAGGCGATGGACACCAGCAAACACACGAGAAGCAGCAGGGACTGGCCGACCATAATCAGCGCGGGCCAGACGTAGCTCCAGAAAAACGATTCCATAATCCCCTACCCTTACTCTGCCGCAGCCTTGAAGTTGTTGCGGGCCAATGCGGAGCACTCGGCCATCACAGCGGAGGCGCGCGCAATCGGGTTCGTCAAATAAAAGTCTTTTACCGGCGAGGCAAACGCCGATTTGTTGAGTGAGCCAACCTTGCCGGCCAGTGCCTCGATATCCTTGCCATTGCCGGCAATGACGTCGTCGGTTTCAGCCAGATGCGGATGGGCAACGTAAAGCTGGCCGCGCAGAGCCGACAGCGAGTCGAACGGCAGCTTCTTGCCGAGAACGTCGGAGAGCGCACGCAGGATTGCCCAGTCTTCGCGGGCTTCGCCAGGCGCGAAACCTGCACGGTTGCCAACCTGAACGCGGCCTTCGGTGTTGACCCAGATACCGGATTTTTCGGTATAGGCCGCACCTGGCAGGATGACGTCGGCGTGCATTGCGCCGTGATCACCATGGCTGCCGATGTAGACAGTGAACTTGGCACCCTTGTTCGACAGGTCGATCTCGTCTGCACCGAGCAGGAAGAGAACGTCCATCGACGCGACCATGTCAGCAGCGGCAACACCGCCCTCACCCGGTACGAAGCCGATATCCAGACCGCCAACGCGGGCAGCCGCCGTGTGCAGAACCGAGAAACCGTTCCACTCTTCGGTGACAGCGCCAACCGAAACGGCAAGCTTTGCAGCAGCGGCGAGAACGGCAGCACCATCAGCGCGCGCCACAGCACCCTGACCGATGATGATCAGCGGGTTCTTGGCAGACTTCAGCTTGTCAAAGAAGCTGTGCGAGCCGTTTGCCAGATCCGACAGCGTTTCTGCGCCGGAACCGAGGTATTCGTAGTCGTAACGCAGTTCGCCGCCTTCACCGATCACACCGATCGGGAAGCCGCCACGACGCCAGCGCTTGCGGATGCGGGCGTTGAGAACGGCCGCCTCGTAACGCGGGTTGGCGCCAACGATCAGCAGCGCGTCAGCCTGTTCGATGCCTTCGATGGTGGCGTTGAACAGGTAGCTGGCGCGGCCGAGCGACGGATCGAGCGCTGCACCATCCTGACGGCAATCGACGTTGGCCGAGCCGAGCGATGCGAGAAGCGACTTCAGCGCGAACATTTCTTCCACAGAAGCCAGATCGCCGGCGATTGCGCCGATCTTGCTGCCCGAGGTTGCGCCGACGGCTGAACGGATCGCGCCGAAAGCTTCGCCCCAGGTCGCAGGCTGCAGACGGCCATCCTTGCGAACATACGGACGGTCAAGGCGCTGCGTCTTCAGGCCATCCCAGATGAAGCGGCTCTTGTCGGAAATCCACTCTTCGTTGATGGCTTCGTTGACGCGTGGCATGACGCGCATGACTTCACGGCCACGCGTATCGACACGGATCGCCGAACCGAGCGCGTCCATGACGTCGATGGTTTCGGTCTTGTTGAGTTCCCACGGACGCGCCGTGAAAGCGAATGGCTTGGAGGTCAGCGCGCCAACCGGGCAAAGGTCAACAACGTTGCCCTGAAGCTCGGAGGTCATCGCCTGCTCGAGATAGGTAGTGATCTCGGCGTCTTCGCCGCGGCCGATCAGGCCAAGCTCTGCAATGCCGGCCACTTCCGTGGTGAAACGGACGCAGCGCGTGCAGTGAATGCAGCGGTTCATGACCGTCTTGACGAGCGGTCCGATGTACTTGTCTTCAACCGCACGCTTGTTCTCCGCGTAACGCGAACCGGCAATACCGAAGGCCATGGCCTGGTCCTGCAGGTCGCACTCACCGCCCTGGTCGCAGATCGGGCAATCCAGCGGGTGGTTGATGAGCAGGAACTCCATCACGCCTTCGCGGGCCTTCTTGACCATCGGCGTGTTGGTGAAAACTTCCGGCAGTTCGCCGTTCGGGCCGCCGCGGATATCGCGCACGCCCATGGCGCAGGATGCAGCAGGCTTGGGCGGTCCGCCCTTCACCTCGATAAGACACATGCGGCAGTTACCCGCGACCGACAAGCGCTCGTGAAAACAAAAGCGCGGAACTTCGGCGCCAGCCTCCTCACACGCCTGCAACAGCGTGAAATGATCCGGAACCTCGATCTCTTTACCGTCAACCTTGAGCTTTGCCATGGTTCTACTTACGTCCTGTTGCCTGTTCGTCCCGTGTCCCACACAGTCCGCAACAAATC
>JAEXMK010000136.1 GCA_023444445.1 Pseudomonadota bacterium
TCGTACATCATTCTGTCAGAACCGTACATCAATCCGTCAAATTCGTACATCAGTGCCACAAGGGTGGTTTAAGTGCATGATTCAGTAAATGAATCTCCAGCCTAAAACTAAGACAAAAACTACAAAAACTAGATTCAAAAACTTCAGGCATGACAAAAATTTTTCCTGTTGAATTTTTCGGAAAAATTGGCAATAACCAATGCATCCATCGAAGATATATTGAGGAATTACCTCTGATATCCTCTAGCTCAGATGGAAACTCCCAAATTTTGGCGAATCACTATATTTCAGCTCGTCGAAATAATGAGAAACGAAGACCGCTGCGATCATTGTCAAAAATCCTGTACAACGATCCGTCTCGGAATGACAAAAATCTCGTATTTCATTCCGACATCTTTTGACAAAAATGCGGGCCGCAACGGGAATGCCGATCAGGCTTTCCACCGTTTCCCCTTTCTTTCATATGAAACCGATATCCTCATGAGCGAATGATGATAGGACGTTTCCATCCCGTCATCATCTGGATGGAAACTCATGTCCTCTTCCTCTTCTCCGGAAAAACCCATGCCAACGGGTCGCGGCATCCGCAAGGGCCGCAGGGAACAGGTGACAATCACCATTGCCCCCGACATCCTCGATCGCGTCGATGAAAGAGCGGCCCGCATGGGGCTCAGCCGCGCCGCCTGGATCAATACCTGCATTTTCCAGGGCCTCGAAGCGAGCTTTACCGGCATCAAGGGAGAGCGGAATGACTGATCCGGCAAAGACAGTGTCCGGCCCGATCGGCAAGGCCTTGGAGCGTCTGGAGGCATCGATGAAAGCGAAATCGAAGGAGAAGGCCGAGACGCAGGATATATCGGAGCTACTCACCAGTCCGCAACTTGACCTCTTCATCGCCACCGGCCGGGCCGCCTCTCCCAAGGATGAACTGGCGACCATGGAACATCCGGTCTATGCGATCGAGGATGGCGACCAGCGGATCATGTCCTACGAACATAACGGCCAGACGCTGGAAGTCACGCCATCGGTGAAGGGCAGGGCAACCATCCATGACAAGGACATTGTGCTCTGCTGCGTCTCGAAGCTCGTCGATGCCATCAATCACGGCCAGGCGGTGTCGCGGACCGTCAGCATCACCGCCCACGACCTCCTGAAATTCACCAACCGCAGCACCTCCGGCCGCGGCTATTATCTCCTGGAGCAGGCCCTGGACAGGCTTGCCGGCACCCGTATCAAGACATCGATCGCCACCGGCAAGCCTGCGCGGCGACGCACCAAGGCCTTCGGCCTGATCGATGCCTATGAGGCGGTGACACGCGGGCCGGAAAACCGCCTGGAAGAACTGCGCATCACGCTCAGCGAATTCACTTTCGATGCGACCCTGGCGCTCGAAGTGCTGAGCATCGATCCGGATTATTTCAAGCTGCGCAAGGGAACGGAAAAACGGCTTTACGAACTGGCCCGCAAGCATTGCGGCGACCAAGGACGCTGGAAGATCGGCCTCGATCTCCTGCAAAAGAAGGTCGGATCCCGCCAGCCGCTCTTCAAGTTCCGGGCGGCCGTGCGCGCCATCAGCGAGGCCAATACCTTGCCGGGCTATCACATCGTTTTTCTGCACACTGATGATTCCGTTGTCTTTTATGGGCGCAACGATGCCGGGCTCAACGCCATGCAGATGGATGCCGTCACCAGGACACCGGCGATGCGCTCACGCCGGAAAACCATCCGCGGGTCTGACAACGCTTCTTGAAACACGGCGCTTGGACTCGTCACTCTACGGATGTTTTCAGGTAGTTTCTTGATATGAATGAATAAATCTCTCTTCGGGAACACAGGGCGCAGGAATGGCCCCACAGAAGTCCGGTGCCTTGGAGCTTCAGATTTCGGTTTGAACCCCATTCCATCGGGTGTAGGCGGCATTCGTCACTCTGGAGATGTTCACTCGTCACTCCGGGGATGCGTCTTCGTCACTCTAGGGATGTTTGACTCGGTACTCCACGGATGAGGATTCGTCACTCCGGGGATGGCCGCGTTCGTCACTCTACCGATAATCTGCAAGGTTTTCGGAAATGAAAACAAAAGCATAACGAACACGTAACACGCGCGCGCGCTTTAACGTCTTTAACAGAGTCCTTAACGGAAGCCATGCCGAGAGAATTCCAGGCGAAACGATCCCGCTTTCATGTCGGACAATGCCGCATAAACAGAACGCTGGGACAGACAGGTTATCGTCAGTGGATATCCTGTGCAGCGATCCCGACGATATCCATGCAAACTGCCGTTTCCGCGACGAGCACTCCGCCATGATAGGCATCCAGCCGGATATTGAACAGGCCTTCATGCGCCGGCAGGTCCAGCATATCCAGGAGCATGAAATGCCCCTGGCCGCCATCGACGGCGAGCGTTGCATGGGTCGGATCCTTCGGGCTGTCGGCCACCCCGTCATCATCGGCATCGAGCGCCCAGGCATAACCGTGATCGGCATCACCCCGGAGCAGATAATGCTTCCACGCGACCCCGTCCGTGGGATCGGTATCAACGCTCAATTTGAAGGAAAAATCGGTCAATTCGCGCTGTCCGAGCGATGCGATTGACAAAGCGATCGAGCTGCCGGCCGTCACATGATCGAAACCGGCGGTATGGCCTTCGACATAGCTCTTGCTATGCAGGGGCGTGCCCGCCGCATCGCGCAGGCTGAGCCCGAGTTCCAGATGGGCGCTGTTGCTGGTGGCGATCACAAAGCCTTCGGCCGAACCTTTTCCGATCAGCAGGATCTTGTCATTGCCGTCGAGCCTGTATGGCGTGATCGCCGCATCGAGAGCGTAGGTGACGCCTTCGATCATGCCGCCGTCTGGAGCGGGAAACTGGGCTCCGCCACTGGAGCCGGGCAATGCTGCAATTGCCTTATCCACAATTTCGGCCGTTGCAGGGACTTGGCCATCGACCGTTTTGAGGAACAGGCGTGCAAGGCTGGCGGCGCTCTCTCCCCGATAGGCTTCGATCTCGGCTTTGGTGTCGAGATGGCGCGTATACAGATCGGCCGCGGCGACCTTCCGGTCGAGTGCGTTTCGATCCGGACCGGAGGCGGCATCGATGATATGCATCGCAACCGTCTGCATCGTCGCCCGGCCGTGAGCCAGTTCCTCCTCATAGACGTGAAGAGCCGCGGAATCGGAGTTGCGGCCGAAAAGGTTCTGGAAGACGGTCTCGATCACGTCGCTGCTCGAAACACCATCGAAAACCTTCTGGAATTCGGCCTGGGCGGACATCCGTGTCGCGACCCCCGCAAGAGATGTTCCGGCATCGATCTGCTGGTTCCAATAGCGCAGGCCTTCCGGATCTGCCGGCCGTCCGAAAAACGCGATGTATATTTCCTGCAGGTTGGTCATCGGTCCATGCCCCGTTTCAGCAAGGCTGACAGAAACTTAAAAGCATTTATTAATCAAATGTTAACGCCGCGCTTGGTTAATGTGCCAGAAAACCGTTTTGCTTTGGCCGCGACTAAGGCTAGGGACTTTCCGAAAGCAGACGACGTGCGTAGCGCGCAGATGTCCAGCCGGGATAAAGACTTCCGTATGCGTGTTCTCCATTTTTTCAAAACCTATTGGCCCGATACGTTTGGAGGCGTGGAGCGCACCATTCACGCCATCGCCAAAGGCTGCCGCGCCTATGGCATGGAGGCTGACGTACTGGCGCTCAGCCCCAAGCCCGCGCCCGAACCCTTCGTTTTCGACGGGCATCGCGTGATCCAGGTGAAGCAGGATCTCGATATCGCCTCGACCGGATTTTCACGCGCCGCTTTCAGGGCGTTTCGCGATCTCAGCCGCCAGGCCGACGTGGTGCATTTCCATTTTCCCTGGCCGTTCATGGATCTGGTCGATCTCGTCACGCCGCATCGAAAACCCGTGGTGGTCACCTATCACTCGGACATCGTGAAGCAGAAACTGCTGCTGCGCCTTTACAGTCCACTGATGCATCACTTCCTGCGTGGCGCCGACCGGATCGTCGCGACTTCGCCGAACTATCTGGCTTCCAGTCCGGTGCTGCCGCTTTATCGCGACAAGGTGGAGGTCATTCCGCTTGGCCTCGACGAGGCCGATTATCCGGCACCCGACCCCCAGCGCATTGCGTATTGGCAGGACCGTTTCCCGGACGGCTTCTTTCTCTTCGTCGGCGTGCTGCGCTATTACAAGGGGATCCATATCCTGTTCGAGGCCGCCCGAAGCACGGGCCTGCCGGTGGTCATCATCGGTGGCGGCGGGCTTGAAAGTGAGTTGAAGGCGTGCGCCGAGGCGGAAGGCCTGTCCCAGGTCCATCTGCTCGGGCCTCTTGCCGATGCGGACAAGTCGGCTCTGCTTTCTCTTTGCCGGGCGCTGGTCTTTCCATCGCATTTGCGGTCCGAAGCTTTCGGACTTTCCCTGGTGGAAGCCGCCATGGCCGGCAAACCGATGATTTCATGCGAAATCGGCACGGGCACGAGTTTCGTGAACCTGGACGAGGAAACCGGCCTTGTGATCCCGCCCGACGACCCTGAAAATCTGGCGCGGGCCATGCGGCGGCTCTGGAAAAGCGAGGAAGAATGCAGCCGGTTCGGCCGCGCTGCCCGGCTGCGTTATGAAGCGATGTTCACGGCCGAAAAAATGGCGAAAGCCTATGCGGATCTCTATCGGCGCCTGAGGTGACGCGGTGCGGCACGGGTGGTCATGAAATGCTGTTCTGCCGCCCCTAGGCCAATTCGGAGATCGAGCTTGACCCGTCGCGCAAAACATCGTCGATAGATCACCGTCCCACCGGTTTGGATCCCATGTTCGAAGTCATCGCCGAGGATACGTTCGATTTCCGTTCGCAGGAATATGCCGAACTGTTCAACGGCTCGGCGGCGACCGCATTCCAGCATCCCATATGGCTTGCGCAACTGTATGAGAAGCTTGTGCCGCAAGGCGCGGCAACGCCGCTGATCATCGTCGTCCGTGTGCGCTCAAGCGGAAAGCTTGCGATGGTCCTGCCGCTGGTGCGACGCAGATACATGCTGCTGAAGGCCATTGAATTCGCGGATATGCGGGTTTCCGACTATGTATCGCCGGTCGTGGACGAAGAAACGTTTTCCTGCATTCTGGACGACAGCCAGACATGCGCTGCCATCCGCACATATCTGCGGCCCTATGATCTCCTGCGCATCGGCAAGCTTGCGGACCGCTCGCTGGCGATGGAACGCCTCTTTGGCATCGGCAAGCGTGACGACATGGGAATGAGTGCCTATTGCAGCAAGCTGGAGCCGAGCTTCGCCGAATGGCGCGCGCATCAGCTAGATCGGTCCTATCGCAAGGAACTCGACAAGAAGACGCGGCAACTCAATCGCATGGGAAAAGCGCGCTTCGAATGCGCGGACGGCCCGGCCGCCATCCGCACGATATTCGATGCGCTCAAGTTCTATCGCGGCAACCGCTTCGATGGCAGCGACGGCCCTGCCGACCTCTTGCAGCAGGCGTCCTATTTCGGTTTCTATCTGGCGGTGGCCAATGAAGGATGCGGTGGATTTGCACGCACCTATGCGATGTGGATGAATGACCGGCCGATCGCCGGCGCGCTCGGGCTCGCGCATCGGGGCTCGTTTCTCGTCATTCTCGGTGGTTTCGACGAGGCCGGCTACAGGAAGCAATCGATCGGCAGCCTGATGTTCGAGCAGATCGCCCGGGACTGCATCGGGCGCGGCGACCTGCATCTCGATTTCACCATTGGCGACGAGCCCTACAAACGCATTTTCGGCGGCCAGCCTTCACCTATGTGGCAGATCCATCGCGCCGGCAGCCTGCTCGGCTATGCTGCGCATCTGGCCGTCGAAAAATTTCCGGCCGCCAAGCAACTGGCGCGGCATGTCCTGGGCGGCGGGCGCGGCAAGAAGGTCGAAGCGTCTGGCGCCGTCGTGCCGCCGACATCAGGTCAGAACACCGAATCCTCCTGATCCCGGCTTAAGTACCGTCGGCAGGAACGCTTCTGCCGGCTGCAAGCGTGATCAGCCGGCGGCTTCGGCATTCGGCCGCCTGAGATTGCGCAGCCGGGCAGCAAGGTTCGGACTCAGCCTATCGATCCCGTGCAGGATACGGCGTTGGCTGAAGTGAACCTGCCGGCGCGCACGCCATCGCAGGCCGGTCTCGATGGTCAGGCTGCGACGGAAGCGCGCCTGGGCGAGCCCATGTTCATCCATCGCCTGCTTGACCGGATCGTCGTAGAATGTCGCGATCTTTGCCGCCGGCATGCCGGGGGAGGCCATCCATTGCGGCACATGCACCCTGCATAACCGTTCGACATCGGTGAGCAGCCGGCTGACGCCGGTTCCGGCTGCAGGGCAGGACGTCTGGTAGGCGTCTCCAATGAGCACGGCGCCGTCGCGCCTGCAATTTTCGGCGACCGTGATGTCGGTCAGCCAGCTCGACACGCGATCCATGACCTCGAAATCGCCGAATGTCTCGACCAGCCCGGGAAGCGTTTCGACAAGCGTTTCGCGCGGCCGGCCGCGCAAAGCCTTGACCCAGGGATCGTCATGCTCGCGGAACACAAAGAGATTGGCGCGGGTGACGCCGCCTGCGGGAAACAGGCTCAGATAATCGATGCCATCGCAAACCCGGTCGCCGTAACAGGTCAGCGCCGCATGCTTGAAGGCGCCTGCGTCGACCGGCCGGATATTGAAACCAAAGGTCATCGACTGGCGCCGATGGACGAAGCGGCGCTCGATGCCGAGATCGCGCCGCAGGATGTCGCCCATGCCGGTGGCCAGCACGAGCAAGCGCGCCGTCACGTCTTGCTGGCCGACGATCGATATGCGCTGGCGGTCCGGCCCGGCCTCCAGGGCGCCGACCCGGCCGGCGATGAAGCGCACGCTCTCGGGTAGTTCGGCGCGCATCGTACCGACGAGGTCGTCGTAGAAAATGCCATAATGGAGCGCATGCGTGCGATCGAGCACGCTGCCTCCGCGAATATTGACGATCTCGTCGAAAGGTGCCGCGGCTGCGGAAAGACTGTCCAGAAGGCCGATCCGACGCAATGTCTCGATCTGGTCGCCGGCGATTTTCTCGACACGGAACTCGCGGGGAAAAACCGGGTAACGGTCGATCAGCGTGATCCGATAGCCCTGCCGCCCGAGAAGGATCGCGGCCAATGTTCCGGACAAGCCGCCACCGACAATGGCGATCTCCGTATCGATTCCCGCCGGCAATAGGCGTGGCGGATGTCCAACTGTCATTGAGAATACCTCAAGAGCGAAGAAAGGCGCAGGGATCGGTGTCGGATACTGCCAGGATATCCTTGTTTACACAAAGACCGGCTTCTCGATCGAGTCGATTTCGTCGGTGCCTGCGACAGGAGCACCACAATGAAATGCTTTCCGCTGGCGACCAGCCCATGCGTTGAGGCCAGGCTAACCCAATCGGGTGATGGCAGACAACTTCATAGTTGATACCGTCTTGTAATTGTGACGCGAAGCAGGTTTTGCGCCCTGCCGGAGAGGAGCAGCGGGGCAGATCGGTTGCCCGACACCTGGAAAAATGCCTTGCGGAGGAAAAAATGCAGCGGATGAATGTTTCGGAGGTGGTCGATTTCGAACTCAGCACCGGGCTGAACAGCCTGAATGTGCTGGTGGCGGATGCCACGGGACAAACGGTTGCCCTTGAATTTTCCTATGAAACGCTCGCGACGATGGCCGGGCTCTTTCTTGTCACCGGCAGGTGTTTGACGCCGCCGATCGACCTGCCGGCTTTTCCTGCATCGGATGTCCGTGTCTTTCCGAGGGAAAACGGCGAAGCCGTTCTACAATTCATGGATGACCGCGGAACCCTGCTGCCGGTGCTCGTATCCCAGACCAGTTCGATGCAGTTGAACATCATGGCGAACTGTGTCGGGCACCTGGAACGGGAACGGATAGAAACGGCTGACCAACCGCAATGTCCGGAGATGGAAGCAATGGGCGTTCCGCAATGACGGTCGGTCCAGGCCATCCGGACTGACGTCATAGCCGGCTGCACATTGCCCAAGCCTTGGACAGCGCGATGCCGCGCAATCCTCCGCTGAAGCAGTCAATATGCGTCAGTCAATCGTCCGCAACGTGGCGACCGCGGCGACGAAATCGGTCTGGCGGGTCATGCCCGATTTCGACAGGATCGACTTGACGTGGGAGCGCACGGTTTCCTTGCTCACCGCCATTTCGCTCGCCGCCCCGGCGATATCGGTTCCTCCGGCCAGGAAACGGGCGACACGAGCCTCGGTCGGCGTCAGGTCGAAGAGACCCTGCAGTGTTTCCGCGTTGGGAACGCGTGAGCGGTCTATGGGGGTGACGATCAGGAAGAAGGCGGCGCTGACGAAAATATCGCAGGCATCGCCCTTGAAGGGAACCAGATGCACCACGGCGGGCGGGGTGCGATCGGCCTGCGGCAGGGGAAAGGAGCAGCCGGCGAGACTTCCCAGCCCGCGCGCCGCCTCGATTGCATCCGTCAGCCGCCGGTTGGCCGGCCCGTATTGGAAATTCACGATGTCGCGCGCCGCGATCCTGATCTGCGGCGACAGGGTTTCCAGCAGATCGTTGCAGGCGAGCACGCGGCCGTCGCGGCGCAGCACGGCGGAGGGCAGGCCGGTCATCTTCAAGGCCTCGACGGCGGCCTCGATCCGTTCGAATTCGAGGCGGCTGGACATCATCGCCGCTCGCGCCAGATGCGGCCGCAAGGCATCCAGATAGGCGATGGCCGAGCGCTCGACCGGGCCAGTCGCCCGCTTCTTCTCCACCGCGACGATGATCTTGTCGCCGCTCGGCGTTTCGATGAAGGTCGAGGTGCCGAAACCATAGCCGAGTGGCTGCATCATGCCGGTATAGATCGGCAGGCTGTTGTAATCCTCCTCGGTAAAATAATCGGCCTCGTTGACGAAGCCGTGATATTCGATCTCCAGCAGCTTGTCGGTTCGCGTGTTGTAGCGATACCAGCCCTCGTCGATCATCTTCCGCTTCATGTCGTCGAGCGCATCGGAGGCCAGCCATTTCGTGTCCGGTGCGCTGGTATTGACGAGCGAGGTGCCTTGCGCGCCGGTGCGTAGGGCCATGTGGTCGAGGATCGCGTACCATGTCTGGGGCAGGAAGGCCGCCTCGTAAATCTGGTCGAGAATGGCGGGTAGATCGGTCATGAGCCTCTTGGACATTATGCAACCGGACACAGCATAACTGCGACAGACTGCGGCGCAATCGCTTGCCATGTCTCAGATCGGGATTCGGCCTGTTTTCACACAACCCGCCAAGCTGCGACTGCCTCGTTTTGGCACATAAGCCGACGCGGTTAACCGTAATGCGATATGGAATGCGCGTTTGACGGGCCCGATACCTCGACGTCCCCCATCTGGGTGATGGAGGGGTGTTAATAAGTTGTTAACACTTTCTGCGTGCGGCAGTTTCGTAAACAGGGGGTTAA
>JAEXMK010000178.1 GCA_023444445.1 Pseudomonadota bacterium
CCCCCGCACCGTGGGGCGGGGCCGCGTATTCACCGCCCTTCACCGCGCCTTCGGCGTCGCCAACACATTCCTGATCGCAAAACTAGAATGAATCCGCGAAACCCCCGGTAGTTTCGACAGAATTTCCTTGTGAATCCGCTCGAAATCCCCCGCACTTTCCGCCTCGCACCGCAGGAAATAATCCGAACCGCCGGTCATCAGATAACATTCGCGGATTTCCGGATACCGCCGCACCGCATTTTCGAAACGGTTGAGAAAATCCTCCGTCTGCCGGTCGAGCGTGATCTGCACAATGACCGAAATCACCTCGCCGCCGGCAAGGCCGCTGGTTAGCGCCGTATAACCCCTGATAATGCCTTCGCGCTCGAGAATATCGACGCGACGCAAGCATGCGGACGGCGAAAGCCCGACCTCTGCGGCAAGCTTTGCGTTGCTGATGCGGGCGTTCAGCCGAAGCAGGCGGATGATATGGCGGTCGGTCGCATCAAGAGACGACATAGAAAATTCCAATTGATCAATGAAAATTGCGTGATTTCCTATTCTATCGCATTTTGTTCGAACAATCGCCAAGAAATTCGATAATCGTTGCAATACTCTCAGAGGATAAAAATGAGGGTGAACGACAATGGACATGCGGATCAGCCGCCAGCAGGCAGCCGGTGGTGCAAGCGGCCATCTGACCATCGATCTTGGCGCATTGCGCGATAATTATCTGACCCTTGCGGCGATGGCGCCGGCATCGCAAACCGCTGCGGTCGTCAAGGCCGATGCCTATGGTCTCGGGGCGGATATCGTCTCGCAAACTCTGTTCGAGGCGGGTTGCCGCAATTTCTTCGTCGCCCATATCGATGAGGCGCTGGCACTCAGGGTTCGGCTTTCGGCAGAAGCACGGATTTTTGTTCTCAATGGTCTCCAGCCAGGGAATGAAACCTCCTGCGCAGCCATGGCCATCACCCCGGTTTTGAATTCGCTGGAGCAGATTGCCCAATGGTCGGGCCAGGCCAGGAAGCTTGGCAGAACACTCGCCGCCGCCGTGCAGATCGATACCGGCATGTGCCGCCTTGGGCTATCACCAGCAGAGCTTGAAATTCTCATCGCACAGCCGAAATTGCTCGATGGAATCGAGATTGCTTTCGTCATGAGCCATCTCGCCTGCGCCGACGAACCGGACCATGTTTCCAATGCCGCGCAGCTTGCCGTGATGGGTAGGGCCGCAGCAACCTTTCCCGAAACGCCGGTGTGCTTTTCCAATTCGGGCGGCATTTTTCTCGGCAGCGACTATCACAACGCTCTACTGCGCCCCGGCATCGCGCTTTATGGCGGCGCGCCCTCCGCTGCCGGCCCCAACCCGATGAAACCGGTCGTCCGTCTTGATCTCGCCGTCATCCAGACCCGCACCGTTCCCGCCGGGTCGCTCGTCGGTTACGGCGGCTCTTTCACGACGAGCGGTTCGACGCGGCTTGCGACCATCGCCGCCGGTTACGCCGATGGCCTGCCGCGTTCGCTCAGCAATCGTGGTGCGGCGTGGTATGATGGCGTTCGTCTGCCGATTGCCGGGCGCGTTTCGATGGACAGCATCATTCTCGACATATCCGCCCTGCCCGAAGGCACATTGGCCCAGGGCAGTCTCGTGCAGATGATAGGGCCTGACCAGACGCTGGAAGACATTGCCGCGGATGCCGGCACGATTGCTTATGAGATCCTGACCGGCCTCGGTCACCGTTACCGCCGCAGTTACATTCAGCCGGGCATGAGCCCGGAAACCGCTTCAACATCCGCCAATCACAAGTGAGACGATCATGAACGTCACTATCCTTGGAGCCGGCGTCGTCGGCGTGACCTCCGCCTGGTATCTGGCCAAAGCCGGACACAAGGTGACGGTGATCGACCGCCAGCCGGCCGCAGCGCTCGAAACCAGCTTTGCCAATGCGGGCGAGGTCTCCCCCGGTTATTCATCGCCCTGGGCGGCACCCGGCATTCCGATGAAGGCGATGAAGTGGCTGTTCATGAAACATGCGCCGCTGATTATCCGCCCGACAGCCGACCCGGCCGCCTGGCGCTGGATGAGCCAGATGCTGCGCAACTGCACCTCGGCGCGTTATGCCATCAACAAGAGCCGCATGGTGCGCGTTGCCGAGTACAGCCGTGACTGCCTGATGGCGCTGCGCGAAGAGACCGGCATCGAATATGATCAGCGCATGCAGGGCACGCTGGAAGTATTCCGCACCCAGAAGCAGTTCGACGCCATCGGCAAGGATGTGGACGTTCTGACGGCGGGCGGCGTGCCGTTCGAAATTCTCGACCGTGACGGCTGCGCCGCCATCGAACCCGGCCTTGCGCCCGCCAAGGAGAAGATCGTCGGCGGCCTGCGACTGCCCGGCGATGAGACCGGTGACTGCTTCATATTTACGACGGAACTTGCGCGCATGGCGGAAGAGGCGGGCGTCACCTTCCTTTACGACACCGGCATCATGCGACCCATCGTCGAAGGGGGCCGCATCAAGGCCGTGGAAACGACGCGTGGCCTGATGGAGGCGGATATCTTCGTTGCGGCGCTGGGCAGCTATTCGCCGCAATTCGTGCGTCAACTTGGGCTGACCTTGCCGGTCTATCCGGTAAAGGGTTATTCCATCACGGTTCCGATCGTCAAAGAAGAACGCGCACCGGTCTCCACGGTCATGGACGAGACGTTCAAGGTGGCGATCACCCGCCTCGGCTCGCGCATTCGCGCCGGCGGCATGGCGGAAATCGCCGGTTTCAGCAAGGATTTGCCGGCAGCACGCCAGGAAACGCTCGCCCATTCGGTGGAAGATCTGTTCGGCGGCGCGGGCGATCAGAGCCAGGCGAAGTTCTGGTGCGGCCTTCGCCCGATGACGCCGGATGGCACGCCCGTCATCGGCGCCACCCGCTACAGCAATCTTTATCTCAACACCGGCCATGGCACGCTTGGCTGGACCATGTCCTGTGGCTCGGCCCGGGTGCTTGCCGACATGATCAGCGGGAACAAGCCGGAGATCGACACGCACGATCTGGCCATCAGCCGTTACGCTGCCTGATCCCTTGAATAGGCTGCCCATCCCTATCCGCAAGAGGGGTGGGCATCAAAGGGCCAATGCGTCCTTGAGCGCCAGCCCTTCCTTCATGCGAAGATCGAGATCCGCTTCGATATGGTCGAGATGCCGCAGCATCAACGCACGGGCTTTCGCCGCATCCTTTGCCTCCAGCGCATCCAGTAGATCGGCATGATCATTGTGACCACAGCTAGAGACGCCCGAGCGGCCGTAGAGCGCGATGACCAACGAGGAACGCGCCACCAGCTCATCCATAAATTTTTCAAGGATTGCATTGCCGGCAAGCGCGGCGAGCATCAGGTGAAAATCGCCCGACGCCTTGATTTCCGCGCGTCTGGCGGTTGGGCCACGCTCAAGCTGGTGGCGACTTTCCTCAACCAGATGCTCCCTCAGCTTCTTCGCTGCCGCAGGGGTGATCTTTTCGATCGCCGCATCCACCACACCCGGTTCGATCAGCCGGCGCGAGGCAAAAACCTGCCGCGCCTCATCCGGCGTGGGATTGGAAACGAAGGCGCCGCGATTGCGCTCGGCCTTGACCAGACCCTCGTAGGCCAGCATCTGTAGGGCTGCCCGCACCACCGTGCGGCTTACCTCGAACAGGGTTCCCACTTCCGCTTCCGACAATTTCGTTCCCGGTGCGAGCCGCCGGTCGACAATGGCGTCACGCAGCGTATCGCGAATGGCCTGGGCTCGGTCTTCGTGCGAGGTGTCGGGATTGAATGATATGTGGGAAAGGCTCATCGGTGCGTCCTGTTTGCTCTTGAGTTCTAGCGCGAAGTACGCCGCGCGCAAACAGGAATTGCGGGCCGCCGCCGGTCCGCCACAATTCATTCAGCGCCCGTTCAGCAGCCGGGCTGTATTTCCTTAACCATCGAATTTGCAACTGGCAGCGCCCTGCCACTTGGATGGAAAAAACACCATGTCGTCCTTCGCAGCCAAAACAGTTCTGACAATCGCTGTCGCCGCCGCCACGATCGTTCCCCTCAGCAGCGCATCCGCCGGCGACTGGGACCGCCGCGACCGTCGCGATGCCGCCATTCTGGGTGGCGTCCTCGGTCTTGCCGCCGGTGTCGCCGTCGGCTCCGCAATGTCGCGGCCGGGCCCGGTCGATGATGAGCGCGTCTATATCGACCCGCCCCGTCGTTACGAGCCGAGCTATGTGTATGAGGAGCCGGACTACCGCTATTATCAGCCGGCACCGCAGCCAGTCTATCGCCCCGCTCCGGTCTATCGTCCGGCACCGGTTTACCGCGCCCAGCCGGTCTACGACACTAACCCCGGTTATTACCAGCCGCGCCGGACCTACCGCACCATCGAGCCTTGGACAAATGCCTGGTACGACTATTGCTCGCAGCGCTATCGCAGCTTCAACAGCCGGTCCGGCACCTATGTCGGTAACGATGGTCAGCGCCATTTCTGCGTCGCAGGCTGATCGGGAAGACCGCCAACATCGATACAGCCGTCATTGTCAGGCCGCGGATGGTACCGTCCGCGGCTTTTCCATGAGCGACCCTCACACCGTAGCGCTCTTCACATAATCCGCCCGATTGATGCCGTGCCGCTGCAGCTTGTCGTAGAATGTCTTGCGGGCAATGCCGAGCGTCGCGATGGTTTCCGCCACGTCTCCGTTCGACTGCTCCAGCGTTTCACGGATGATATGAGCCTCGATCTCGTCCATGCGCTCCGGCAGGGTACCGGAAACGGGCAGAGCGGATTGCGAAGCGGACGTGGCCGCAGGTTCGGCCTCCAGGCCCAGCACCACCCTTTCGGCGAAATGCCCGAGTTCCCGAACATTGCCCGGCCAATCATGCTCCTGAAGCCGGCGGGACGTGCCGGCGCTGATCTGCGGCACCGGCATGTTGAAACGGTTGGCAGCCTTGGTGACGAAATGGGAAAACAGCAGCGGAATGTCCGCCTTGCGTTCGCGCAGCGGCGGAATGGACAACGTCACCACGTTCAGCCGGTAATAGAGATCCTCGCGGAAGCTGCCGCGCTCGGCCGGATCACCGAGATCGACCTTTGCCGCCGCCACGACGCGGATATCGACTGGCCTTTCCTCGTTCGACCCAAGCGGTGAGACCTCACGCATTTCCAGCACACGCAGCATCTTCACCTGAACGGCAAGCGGCATGCTTTCGATCTCGTCCAGAAACAGCGTGCCGCCGCTTGAATGTTCAATACGGCCGACACGCTTTTTCTGCGCACCGGTAAAAGCCCCCGGCTCATGGCCAAAAAGCTCGCTTTCGATCACCGTTTCCGGCAGCGCACCGCAATTCAGCGCCACGAAATTGCTCTTTGAACGCTTCTTGCTCCAGCGATGCAGCGCTGTCGCCACCACTTCCTTGCCGCTGCCCGTCTCGCCTGCCACCAGCACATCCACATCCGTATCGGCAATATGGCGCAGCGTGGTGCGCAGGCGCTCCATGGCAGGCGTCTGGCCGATCAACGGCAGATCGTCCTCCGCCTGTCCCGCAGCCCGGCGAAGCGCGCGGTTTTCCAGCACGAGACGGCGTTTTTCCAGCGCCCGGCGCGCGCTTTCCACCATGCGTTCGGCGGGAAAGGGTTTGGCGATGAAATCATAGGCGCCGTTGTGAAGCGCATCGACAGCCATCGGCACATCGCCATGGCCGGTGATGAGGATAACAGGCAGATCGGCATCGATCTTGCGGACATGGTCGAAAAACTCCAGACCTGTCATGCCCGGCATGCGCACATCGGTGATGATGACACCGTCAAAATCTTCGCTCAGGGCCGCAAGCGCCTGTTCGGCCCGGGAAAAGGATGTGACCGGCAATCCGTCGAGTTCCAGCGTCTGCACCATCGCCTTGCGCAGTTGGGAATCGTCGTCCACCAGAAATATGGTTCCACCTGCCATCATGTCATGCTCGCTTCAGATATACGGAAAAAGCCGTGCCCGCCTCGCCGCTCGTTACCTCGATGCGGCCGCCATAATCGGACGCAATGTCGTTGGAGATCACGAGGCCGAGACCAAGGCCACTTTCCTTTGATGTGTTGAAGGGTGAAAAAAGCTGGGCGCGGATGGCCTCAGGAATGCCTGTGCCGTTGTCGCTGACCGAAATCACGACCATGTCGCCATCCTCCCGCACCCGCACCTCGACACGTGCGGTGTCAATCGTTTCCGTGGCTTCCAGCGCGTTTTGCAGGAGGTTGATGAGGATTTGTTCGAGCCTGATACGACTGCCGAGCACCTTCATTTCCTGATCGGGCAGGGCGATATCCAGCGCATCCATCTGCCCGGAAAAACGGCTGCGCAACAGCACGACCGCACCTTCGATGACCAGTCTGACACTCACGGGTTTGGCGGCCGTCCGGCCCTTGCGCGCCAGTATCTTAAGGTCGGTGGTGATGGTGCCGATACGTTCGGTGAGAGCGGCGATATCTTCCAGATTTTCATTGGCTTCGGCCAGACGATCGCGTTTTAGCAACGTGCGGGCGTTGTCGGCGAAAGCGCGGATGGTCGCCACCGGCTGGTTGATTTCATGCGCCACACCCGCCGCCACCTGGCCCAGAATGGAAAGGCGGTTAGCCTGCACCAACTCGTGCTGCACATTGCGTAATTCGCCTGTGGTCTTTTCATGCAGGGTAATCTCGGCTTGGAGATGATCGCGCGTTTTCGTCAGGTCGCGGGTCCGCTCCTGCACTTTCATTTCCAGTTCAGCGCGGGCGCGCTGTTCCTCTTCCTTTTCCTGAAGCGCCTTGTGTCTACGCCACAGCCAGAGTGCGGAAAGCGCCATCAGCGGCATCAGGGTTGCCAGCGCCACCACCCTGCCCTCACGGATCGCAGCATTCAGTGCCGGTGCGACGGGCTGCAGATAATGCAGGGTCCATGACGTCGTCGGCACTGGCACTTCCAGTTGCAGATAATCGCCACGCTCCCGCCCCGGCCCATCGACATGGATCAGTGGCACGCCATCCCCCGACGACCGGGCCGCCCGAAATGGCAGGGTCGCCAGTGTCTCATTGCCGAATTGCAGGCTTTCGGCAATGATCTTCCGCCGCGCCTCGTCGATGGGCGCAACGGTCTTGAACCGCCACTCCGGAACGCTGGTCATCAGCACGACACCGTTCCTGTCGACCACATAAACGGGTTTGCCGCCGATGTTCCAGTCCGATTCCAGACGGTTGAATTCCACCTTGGCAATGACGACGCCAAGCGGCCGCCCGTCGCTGGCGTCAATGCGGCGGGAAATATAAAGACCCGGCCTGCGGCTGACATTGCCAAGCGCATAATGTTCGGACATGCCCGTCTTCATCGCCGCCTGAAAATATTCTCGGAAGGCGTAATTGGAGCCAACGAAGCTGTCGTCCTGGCGCCAATTGCTGGAGGCAATGGTCAGCCCGGTCGGCCCGGTGACGTAGATCACCGAGGACTGCGTGCCTTCGATCAGGCCTTCCAGCTTGCGGTTCAGCCGATCAAGGGCAGGTGCACCGCCGCCATCAAGAGCGGCGGCAAGATCGGGATCCCCAGATAGCACCAACGGAATGGCGCGCGGCCGCTCCAGCGCGACATTCAGTAGTGCGATCTTCAGTTCAGCATCCGTGGAGGCCTCGGCGGCGGCGGTGCGTATCGCCTGGCGTCGGGCCAACTCATCGGCCACCAACAGCATGGCAAGGCTGACCAGAAGCCACAGGCCAGCCAGCGCCAGCCATTGCGCGCGCCGTTTCGCCTGAGAGTGAGGTGCCTGATCCTGATAGGTCATGGTACGATTGTGCGGCTTTACACACAAACTTCAAGAGATTTTGTCCGGAATTCCGCACAAACGGCCGTGAGCCGGCGAAGCTTCAATAAAAACTACTTTTAAAATCAGCCAGTTACAGCAAATAATCAAGTCTGGCATGCGTATTGCACATGACTCCTCAATCGGCGCGAAGCCGTCAACGACACGGCGATCCCGGGAGGCCAATTACGGCAGGGTGAGGCCGAGGAGGAAAAAACATGATCGATACGACAGCCGTGGCCGCAGGCCACGCCAAAATGCCATTTTACAAGCACCTGTATTTTCAGGTTCTGGTGGCCATCATCGCCGGTATCGCGCTCGGCCATTTCTATCCGGCTTTCGGCGAAGAGCTGAAACCGCTCGGCGACGGCTTCATCCGCCTCGTCAAGATGATCATCGCTCCCGTTATCTTTCTCACCGTCGCCACCGGCATTGCCGGCATGAACGACATGAAGAAGGTTGGGCGCGTAGCCGGCAAGGCCATGATCTACTTCCTGGTCTTCTCCACGCTCGCGCTCGTCGTTGGCCTCATCGTTGCCAATACCGTGCAGCCGGGCGCCGGCATGAACATCGATCCGGCCACGCTGGATGCCAAGGCCGTCGCGACCTACGCCGACAAGGCCCATGAGCAGACCATCACCGGATTCCTGATGAACATCATTCCGACCACCATCGTCGGCGCTTTCGCCAGCGGGGATATCCTGCAGGTGCTGTTCTTCTCGGTCCTGTTCGGCATCGCGCTCGGCATCGTCGGTGAAAAGGGCAAGCCCGTCACCGATTTCATGCACGCCATGATGTATCCGATCTTCAAGCTGGTCGCGATCCTGATGAAGGCAGCTCCCATCGGTGCTTTTGGCGCCATGGCTTTCACCATCGGCAAATACGGCATCTCGTCGGTCACGAACCTCGCCATGCTGATTGGCACCTTCTACGTCACGTCAGCGCTGTTCGTGTTCGTGGTTCTCGGCGCCGTCTGCCGCTACAACGGCTTCTCGATCGTGGCGCTCATCCGCTACATCAAGGAAGAACTGCTGCTGGTTCTCGGCACCTCGTCTTCCGAAGCCGCACTGCCAGGCCTGATGAGCAAGATGGAAAAGGCCGGCTGCAAGCGCTCGGTCGTCGGTCTCGTCATCCCGACCGGCTACTCCTTCAACCTTGACGGCACCAACATCTATATGACGCTTGCTGCCCTCTTCATCGCACAGGCGACCGGTATCCACCTGTCCTTCGGTGAACAGATCCTGCTGTTGCTGGTGGCCATGCTGTCCTCCAAGGGCGCAGCCGGCATCACCGGCGCTGGCTTTATCACGCTTGCCGCCACACTGTCAGTCGTGCCTTCGGTTCCGGTCGCCGGCATGGCGTTGATCCTCGGCATCGACCGCTTCATGTCGGAATGCCGCGCGCTCACCAACTTCGTCGGCAATGCGGTCGCCACCATCGTCGTCGCCCGCTGGGAAGGCGAACTGGATGAGGCGCAACTCGCGCGCGTCCTCAGCGGCAAGGAGGAAATCTCCGGCATCGCCGATGTGGATTCCCTGCCGGCATCTGTGCAGCCCGCAGAATAACACGACCTCCCAAGGTCCTGCCTGTTCCGGTCCGTCCGGACAGGCCCCGCATGAAGGCCGGCGTATCCAGTGGATGCACCGGCCTTTCATCGTTCCGCCCCTCGACGAAAACGGTTTTTATTGGTCTGGCGATGCTATAAAGCCAGACGAGGTGTCAGGCTATAAACGGAGTGGCCGCATGAAAAACCTGTTTCTGGCCTGGCAATTCTGGGCGCTGCTATCGGCAGCCTTTGCGGCGCTGACCGCCATTTTCGCCAAGATCGGCATCGAACACGTCAATTCCGATTTTGCCACCTTCATCCGCACCATCGTCATTCTCGCCGCCGCGGGTCTTATGGTCTACATTACCGGCAACTGGCAGCAACCCTCTACCATTTCGGGGCGAACCTGGTTGTTCCTGGTGCTTTCGGGTCTGGCGACCGGCGCGTCGTGGATATGTTATTTCCGGGCGCTGAAAATCGGCGATGCCGCCCGTGTCGCGCCCATAGACAAGCTGAGCGTCGTCTTCGTCGCCGTTTTTGCGGTGCTGTTTCCGGGTGAAAGACTGTCGCTGCCCAATTGGCTCGGCGTCGTGCTGATTGCCTGCGGCGCGGTGCTTGTGGCCTATCGCGGATAGAAGCATCGGCCGGATGCCGGCCGATGCGATCCTCAAGTCGTCAGCCTCTTGCCGCCAGCGCGTTATCGAGACCGCGCTTGACGCCGCCAAACAGCTCATCCAGTTGCTCGGCCGTGATGATCAGTGGCGGGCAGAAACAAATGGATTCACCGATAGGCCGGGTGATGACGCCTTCGTTTTCGATGGCCGCGGCCAGCGCCAGCGTCGTATCGCCCGGTTTCATGCCCTCCCATGGCTTCACCTCCAGCGCACCGATAAGGCCTATGCCGCGCGAGGAATGGATGAGCGGATGATCGGCAAGCGACTTCAGATGATCGAGAAACTTGCCTTCCAGACGCGCGACATTGCCGACCAGATCGCGCTCCTGAATGATCTTGAGGTTTTCGAGGCCCACAGCCGTTGCGACCGGATGGCCGGAGGCTGTGTAGCCATGGCCGAAGGAGCCGATACGATCTGATTCATCGGCGATCGGCTGATAGAAATTGTCGTTCATGATGATCGCCGAAAGTGGCATGTAGGACGACGAAATCTGCTTGGAGACAACAAGGACGTCGGGCTTGATGTCATAGGTCTCGCAGGCAAACATCCTGCCGGTGCGACCAAAACCGCAGATCACCTCATCCACGACAAGCAGGATGTCGTATTTCTTCAGGATCGCCTGCACGCCTTCCCAATACCCTTCCGGCGGCAGGAGAACGCCACCCGCGCCCATCACCGGCTCACCCCAGAAGGCGGCGATGGTCTCGGGACCTTCGCGCAGGATCAACTCTTCCAGTTCGCCGAGGATACGCGCGGTGAACTCCGCTTCGCTTTCGCCGTCCTTACCGAAATGCGTATAGGAAGGGCAGGCCGTATGCAGCATGCGGTCAAGCGGCAGGTCGAAGCTTTCATGATTGCGCGGCAGGCCGGTGATAGAGGCCGAAGCGATGGTTACGCCATGATAACCCTTGATGCGGCCGATGATCTTCTTCTTGTCTCCTCTGCCCAGCGCATTCGAGCGATACCAGACCATTTTGGCAACGAGATCGTTGGCCTCGGAGCCGGAGGAGGTGAAATGCACCTTGGACATCGGCACAGGTGCCAGCTCGATCAGCAGTTCGGCGAGATCAACGGAGGGGCCATGCGTCTTGTAGGAGAAGGTGTGGTAATAGGGCAGCTTCTGCATCTGCTTCGTTGCCGCATCCACCAGCCGCTGCTCACCGAAACCGAGCGCTACCGACCACAGCCCCGCCATCGCCTCGATATAGCGCTTGCCGCTGCTGTCGGTCACATAGATGCCCTCGCCGCTTTCGATAACCAGACCGCCGGTCTTTTCGAATTTGCGCAGGTTGACGTTCGGGTGCATCTGATAGGCGATATCGCGTGCCTCGACGGAATTGGGCAGGATTGTCATCGATAAGGGCTCCGTTTCGGTTAATGGACTGCGGCGTCAGACGTGCTGGCCGCCATTGATGTGAATTTCCGCGCCATTGATGTAGCTCGACTGTTCCGAGCACAGGAAATAGATGGTCTGCGCCACCTCGGCAGTGGTGCCGAGGCGGCCAAGCGGCACCTGCGCATCCACCAGTTCGGCCGTTCCGGGAGACAGGATGGCCGTGTTGATTTCGCCCGGCGCGATGGCATTGGCGCGCACGCCTCGTGGGCCGAATTCATGGGCAAGCTCGCGTGTCAGCGCCGCAAGCGCCGCCTTGGAAGCAGCATAGGCAACGCCCGCGAATGGATGAACCCGCGATCCGACGATGGAGGTGACATTAACGATCGAGCCTCTGGCGGCCTCGAGTTCCGGCAGCAGCGCACGGGCAAGCAGCGCGGTGGAGATGAGGTTGACATTCATTACCCGCGTCCACACGTCCGCCGTGGTCTCCATCACCCCCAGGCGGCTCCCGCCCTCACCCTTGGGAGAAATCCCTGCATTGTTGACGAGGGCGGCAAGCTTGCCTTCCGGCAGGCGCGAGCGCACCTCGTCTGCCAGATCATCGATCCGCGACAAATCCTCGAGATCGGCCTGGATATGGCTCTCGCGCGCAGATGGCCACCGGCATTCCTCCGAAAAGGGCTGTCTCGAAACGGTGAGAATCCTCCAGCCCTTTTCCTGAAACAGCTTGACGGTGGCATGCCCTATCCCGCGGCTGGCGCCGGTCAGAAGCATGAAAGGAACAGCCATATGAGAACTCCCGTGCCATGCGATCCGTTGAGCCGGACGCATTCAGCCTCGCATGTTAGAGTGCTGCAACCGGCTGACAAGGTCTTTTTTGTCGCGGTTCGGTAATCGACCAATGGCCCATGGGCTAATCCCATTTGATGCCCGGCTTTCACCCGAAGGGAATATTTGAAGCCGACCGTTTACCCATAAAATGAACCCTCCCGAATGTGTGATCGGTATTGGGAGGGGGCACGAATGCGCATTGACATCATCGACACCGACGCTGGCTTTGAGGCGATCCGTGAAAACTGGGACGCGGTATTCATGGCCGATCCCCATGCCCGGCATTTTCTCTCCTGGGGCTGGCTTCGGGATTACATGCCGCGCCGCAAGCGCTGGTTCATCCTTGCTCTCCGCGAGCGCCCGGAAGACTCGCCCTATGTGGCGTTTTTCCCCCTCCGCATCGTCACCGAACCGGACAAGAAAACCGGCCGCTTTCACGACAGCATCGTCATGGCCGGCAATGCGGCGGCGGACTACACCGGTTTCATTTCTCTGCCGGACTATGAAAATCACGCGGTTGCCGGTTTCTGTTCCTACATACGACAGCAGAACTGGACCGAACTGAAGCTCGACTATCTCTCCGGTCCGCCGGAAAGACGCGATGCGATGATCCGCGCCCTTCAGGGACCACTCGTCATGTTCCGCGACAACATGCCGACAAACTCCTACAACATCAACAATTGCATCTGCCCGGTGGTCACCCTGCCAGAGACTTTCGACGGTTATCTTGAAAGCCATATGAGCAGCCAGACGCGGCAGAAGCTCAGGCGCTTCCTGCGAAAGGTGGAGGGCGGCGACGAGTACCGCATTACCTTCGCAACAAAGGACACCATCAAACGGGACATGGACATCCTGTTTGATTTCTGGCGCATTCGCTGGGCGCCGCATAAGGGCAAGGAGCGTACCGAACTCCTGATCGGCGCAACGCGGCAGATGCTGATGGACGTCTGGCTGCGCGGCGACCTGGAAGTGCCAGTGCTCTGGTTCGGCGACCAGCCGCTCGGCGCGCTCGCCAACATCATCGACCGGCGGAAAAAATCGGTCCTGTTCTACATTACCGGTCGCGACGAGAACTGGAAGACACCGTCCCCCGGCCTCGTGCTGCATGGGCATTGTATCCGCAGGGCAATCGAGCAGGGTTTCAGGACCTACGATTTCCTGCGCGGCAACGAGCCCTATAAGTATTTCTTCGGCCCCGAAGAACACAAGCTGAGCTGCACGCTGTTTCGCACCCGCTCGGGCGACAATCTCGGCGGCACGCTTAATCCGCGCAGTATCCGCTTCGTCTACGAACAGGCGCTGAAACTCTACAAGACCGGCAAGAAGGCCGAGGCCAACATTGCCTTCGGGCAGGTTCTTTCCGCAGCCCCGGATCATCTTGGCGCGCAGTTCGGGCTTGCCAATCTCGCCTTCGACCGCAGTGAATTCCGGGAGGCCGAAATCGCCTTTCTCAGCCTTCTGGCAGCGGGTCAGGAACCCGTCGTCTTGTGGCTGCGCATCGGCGAGACGCGACTGGCGCAGCGGCAATATCACGAGGCGTCAGAGGCCTTCCGCCAGGTGACCAACCGCGCGCCCTTCCACCGGGAAGCACTGTACAAATGCGCCGTGGCGTTGATTGCCGCCGAACGACAGATGGAAGCGGCGGAAATCCTGGAACGGCTGCAGCATTATCACTCCGACGATGCGGCACATCTGGAATATGCCGAAAAAGCCCGCGCCGCCCTTGCGCGGTTGGAACAGGCAAAAGTCAAGTCTTCGCTGCCGCCAGATATCGTCACGCTCGCCGCCAAACCAAAAACGACCGCCAAGCGCTGGCTACCGCCAAAGGTTTTGCATTAACGGCATCGACCTGTAAGTTGCGGCGGGAAAACCCGCTCGCCGACTTGCAAGGATACTAGATGTTTCTGACCAACAAGGACATGCTCGATCTTATCGAGCTTCGCCATGACCTGCACCGCCATCCGGAAATTTCCGGCGAGGAAAAGGAAACCGCTCGGCGCATTCGCACTTTCCTCGCGCAGGCAAAACCCGACCGGCTTCTTGCCGATCTCGGCGGGCATGGCGTGGCGGCGGTCTATGACAGCGGTAAAACCGGCCCGGCAATCCTGATCCGCTCGGAACTCGATGCCCTGCCCATCCAAGAAAAGAGCATGGCCGATCATCGCTCCGGCACCGATGGCAAAGGCCACCTTTGCGGCCATGATGGCCATTCCACCATCCTGACGGCGCTGGCGCTCGGCCTCTCCAGGCAAAGGCCGCAATCCGGCCGCGTCATCCTGCTCTATCAGCCCGCGGAGGAAACCGGCGCCGGTGCCGCCGCTGTTCTCGCCGACCCTCGCTTTGACGAGATAAGACCCGACTATTCCTTTTCGCTGCACAACCTGCCCGGCCTGCCGCTCGGCCACGTCAGCGTGCTGGAAGGGCCGGTCAATTGCGCATCTCGAGGCATAAAGATCCGTCTTTCGGGCAAGACGGCGCATGCCTCTTCACCGGAACACGGCGTTTCGCCCATGCGGGCCATATCCAGACTGATGCCCGCCTTGGCCGAACTGGGTTCCGGCTTCCCACCCGAACCCGATTTTTCGATGGTAACGATTACCCATGCCGTGATGGGCGAGGCCGCCTTCGGTATTTCGCCAGCCGATGCGGAAATCTGGGCGACGCTCAGAACCTTGACCGACGACCGGATGGATAGGCTTTGTGCAGCCGCGGAAACGCTGGCGAAGAAAGTCGCCGACGAGCAGCAGCTAACACTCGGCATCGCCTATGACGATATTTTCTTGCATTGCGAAAATGCGCCAGAGGCGGTCGCATACATAAGACAGGCACTCGACGAGGAGAAAATCCCGTATGACACCGAAGGTCTGCCCATGCGGGCCTCGGAGGATTTCGGGCGTTTCCGCGCCGTCTCGTCGTCAGCCATGTTCTTTCTCGGTGCAGGCAGGGATTACCCCAATCTGCACAATCCCGATTATGACTTTCCGGACGCGTTGATCGATTTCGGCGCGCGCATCTTCATGCGCATCATCCGCAATCTGACAGATGCCAAATAGCGACGACGAGCCCTGTGCCCGCCGTCAGCCGCCACCCTGCGGACCGTTGCTCGGCCTGGCTGCACGCACGGCCGCCAGCCCCTTGATGCCATCCTGATTTCCGATGGCTGTCAGGCTTTCGAAAATCTGGGCTGCATCGCCATACCGGCGCATGGCGAGATAGGAATAGCCACGCAGAACCATCAGGTCCGTGCGCTCGTCGGCCAACCGCGCCCGCTGGTCGAGCAGCAGCAGCGTTTCCGCATAACGTTTGGTCTGGAAGGCGGAAACCGCCCTGTCGGCCAGGATTGAGACCTGCAATTCGGTCGCGCGCGGGCGATCGATGTGCGATTTTGTCGCCGATACGGCGGCATGATCCGTCAGCCCCATGCGCAGATAGGCAAGGCTCTGGCCATAGGCCGCGTCGCTTTTCACCGTCGACTGACCGCCTTCAATCGCGGATTCGAAGGCTTTCAACGCCTCTGCCGGACGGTTCGTTTGCATCAGGCACCAGCCGAGATCAAGCGCCTGCTGCGGCGGCAGACGCTGCGGATCGGGATAGGCCGCGCAGGAACGTGGACGGGACACCGCGCTGGTTTCCCTTTGCGCCTGCGTTGGCCGGCGCGCCTGTTTGCGCGGAGGTTCGGGCTGCTGCTGGACGACAGGCTGGTCATAAACCACCGCCGTACCGCCTTGCGGCACATAGCTCGGTGTGGGCGCTGTCACCTGTTGGGCAATGGGCGGTGTGGTTACGGGGGCAATCATCTGCTCCGACTGGTCGACCATACGCGCCGTCCCCACATCGGCGATACGCTGAGAGCGGCTCGCCCATTGCTGCTGGATGCCACGCAGACCGGCCAGATTACGTAGATCATGATAACTGACCGCCATGCCATAGGCTGAAGGCTCATCATCGGGCTTCCAGCCAAGGGCCGTACTGAACCATTGCAACGCGAGCGGCGTCTGCCGGAAGGCAAGCGAATACCAGCCGAATTGCTGGGCGGTGGCCGCATCCTTACGCGTCATCGTTTCCGCGGCAATCCGCTGCAAAACATCCGGCGGCAGGACGACCGGCGGCTGCAAGGCCAGAAGATTGGCCGTGGCGGCAAGATAGGTCGCGAGCGCATCATCGGAGGCGTTGCGCCATTTATACATGACGTCTTCGGCCTCGCGCGGCTCGTTACGGTCGATCAGCGCCAGAGCCAAACCCTGCGAGGCCGACGCGCTGTCTTCCTCCTCACGCGCCTTGCGGAACCACTTCTCCGCCTCCGTCATGTTCTTCTGGCGGATATTATACCAGCCGAGCAGCAGGGCGTCGCTTGCGAGCTTATCGGTTTCCGCGAGCCTTTCGAGCCGCATCAGATAGGCGGAAGGAACGGTGACGCTCTCTTTTTCGCCCTCTTTCGGCTTCTCTCCGGCCTTTGCCACGAACTGTCGGGCAAGATCGTTCTTGACCGGCTCGAATTCCAGCTGACCATCGGCACCCGGTTTTTCCTTGGCCAGCAATTCGCCCATCATCTCCGCCGGCAAAAGCGCAGATGCCTTCTGCACCGTCGCAAGCCTGTCGCTGGCGGCCGTACAATTGTTGAGGACGTAAAGATAAGCGTCGCGTGCCCGCCCCATCCGGTCGGTATTGGCGAAAGCATCGGCAACCCGCCACAGGACATCGACCTCGCCGCAGGTCAGCAGGCCGGGATTACTCGCCGCCGTATCCACCACCGCCGAATATTGTTTGAGGTCGGACGCATTGACGAGCCGCTGGCGGGCTTCTGCAAGTGAAAGCATGCCGATAAGATTATCGGGCGGTTGCCAGCCGGGCTCAGCCTGCTGGCGATCGGCGATCGCCTTCCGCACCTCGGCATAACGGCCGTCGGTATAAAGCTGCCACATCGCATCAAGCTTGGGATCGCCGTTTTCGGGAATGGCGAGAGGATCGGCGGGCGGCGTCCAGTTGGGGTAAAGCGTGCGAAGACGGGCAATTTCGGCCTGAAGGCGTTGGGTATCACCCCGGGCCGCAAAATAGCGAAGCGCGCTGAGATCGACTTCGGGCATATCGGTCGATGCGGGCGCGGGCGGCGTGCGCGGGGCCTGTGCCGTCTGCGTTTGCGGCGTCTGCCCACCCATCCGCGTTACCGGCAATGGATCACTCGCCGGAACAGTGACTGGCGGTGTGGTGGCGGGCGTTGCTAGCTGCGCCATCTCGCGGTTTTTCACGAAAGCACTGATCTGCGCGGGATTGGCCGCCGGTGAGACGCGCAGCGCCGCCCGGTTGTCGCCGACCGCCGATGTGTGCACGTCCGACACACGCCCGAGAATGCTGTCACGCCAGTGGAAAGCAGCAAGCGCAATCAGAAGCAGAATGAGAGCCGAAGTCGACAGTGGCTTGTTCATCGGCATTCCCCGTTATTCCTTGCCAGAAACGACAATGCCAGAAGATGCAATGTGGACGGATAATAAAGCGTTGGCTGGAAGCTTTTAAGTTCGGCGGAAACGGCCGGCCCCCCGGCCATGCAGGCGGCCAGGGCCGGTATGATACGATAGCCTGCATCGGACAGTACGTCCTTCACTGCGCCACTCTTCAGATCGAAGGTCCCGGCAGCGCCGCTTTCCAGCGTCATGCCGTCCTTCAAGCGCGAAAGCAGTTCAGGCGAGCCCATATTCGCCCTTGCAAGATAAAGCGGTATGCGCACCGCATTATATCCGAATTCCGGCGGAAATCCCGATGCTGGCTGGGGCTTCGTCTTCACCGATACCCAGTCGGCGGGCAGTTTTCTGTCACTAAACGCGAAGGTGCCGATCTGCGCCACGCCATCATCTGCCACCGCTTTCCAGAGCGGCGACGGCGCGACGAGATTGAGCACCGGAAAGGCTTCGAAAATCAGATAGGACGGATTGACCACCGGACCATCGGCACGATCGCTCTCGCCAAAACCGCTGGCGGCCGGCAGAAGGAGCGTGCGTCCGCCGCGTTGCACCACTGTTTTCTTGAGGATGACGGAGGCTATGGCTGCGGATGCTTCGGCATAGTCCTGCCGATTCCATTGCCCCGCCGCCAGCGCCAGCGCATAAGCGATCAGGATGTCGCCATCCGTGGCGTTGTTGATGTCGGTAACATGCGGTCTGGTGCGCGGATCCCATTTCCAGGCGGAAAGCCCGTCATCGCGCACCAGCAATTCGGTGCGCGTGAAACTCCAGATCAGCTCGAAGTCCGAAAGGTTGTCGGCAAGCACGGCGAGCCACATGCCGTAGCCCTGCCCCTCGCTGTGGCTGATATTGCTGTTGCCGGTATCGATGATCCGGCCGCCGGGATCGAGAAACGCAGCCTTATAGGCCGCCCATGCATCCGGCGGGATAGAAGCAGCACGGCTGACGGAGAGGCCCGTAAACAGCATCATGACCGATAGGCAGACAATACCGGCAATTTCCGAAATCCCGTTCTTCATCTATGCCTTCCCATCAAGCGCAGCATTCCGAAAGTGGCGAGGCCGAGCAGCGACACGAAGCCAATGAATGCTAGCGAATAGGAAAGAACGTTTGAAGAGAGCCAGTTGGCGGCTATCAGCCTCCAGTTCGAGAGGGAAAATGCCCGGGTGGCATAAAGATACGGCCGCTCCACGTCCACCGTTTCGATCTTTTCAGCGGCAGCATCATAAGCGGCGACACGCCCGGTGACATCGCGCCAGCGGTTTTCCTGCGTCATCGCCTGCATGCCGTCACGAAGTTCCGCCGAAGTCGGTGCGGTGGCAAGCGTCCATACCCCGTCACCGGAGGGGCTGAGGCCTTGGGCCAGCATGAAGGAGACGTTGCTGGGCGGCGCATAGGGCTGTTCAGCTGCCGGCAGGAAGCGCAGCGTCTCCGAGCTCAGATCGAAATTTCGCTTCAACCACTCCTCGAAAGAGGACACCTGCCCCTCCCAGATGCCGCCATCCACCCGCTCCCGCCAGTCATTGAACAGGGTGTCGCTATTCTGGGCGGGAACCTGCACGCCGGCTCCCATTTTCCAGGATATCTGGCTGGAGGGAACGAGATTGAACTGGCTGATCAATGCCTGCGGAAATTGCGAGATCGTTCCGACAAACAGCGCATCGCGGTCGCCGATCACCAGCGGCGAAGCCACGGTCTCGATATCAATCGGATGCCCGGCCACGCTGGCAAGCCGACTGATCAACGTCGCTGCCGCAGACATGGTGTCGGTATCGAAGCGATCAAGCGACAAGGCAATCGGCCCACCGGATCGGTAAGGCTGGCCGGCCCCCGCCATCGCAGCAAGATCCGGCTTACGGCCGATCTGGGCGTAATCAGGAACATGAATTTCCGAGGTGTCGAACAGGGCAAATCGCGGGGTTGCGCTGGCGGGTGCGCCGGGCGCACAGGCCTGATCCTGCGCCGTCATCAACACCGCCTCGATGGTAATCTTGTTCGGACCCGGCTTGAAATGACGCATCGTCACCTTGATCGGCAGATGCCGGAAAATGCCGCCGCCATTGTTGGAGATAGGTACGGTCGAGGCGATCTGGTCATTGACGTAGATATCGACATGGCTGCCGGGCAAGACCTGCGAGGAATAGGCCGCATCAAGCAGAAGCGACGCCTCACCATAGGCCGAAGCATAAAAATCGGCGGGCATGCCGACATAAAATTCGTTGCGGAAACGCCGGCCGCTAAATTCGGTGCTCTGGAGTCCAAGTTCGGATAGCGCAATGCGGCGATCCGACATGACAAGCGGCACATCCGGCGCATGCCAGCTACGGGTCGAAAACGTCGTTCTCTGCGCGCCGGGCGTGCGCGATATCGAGGAAAACAGCGTCTCGATTGCCGCCTGGACGGCCTGCGGGGTCGGGCCGCTGACGAAAAGCGGTGAGAAATTGCCCGGAGCAGCCGTGCCAAAGCCGGCAAAGGCGCCGGCCGATGCCTCGGGCGGCAACGCTCCACCCAAACCGGCAATCTCACGGGCCGTGCCGACGAAAACAGTCAGCGTGCCCGCCTTACGCTCGATGGAAGGCGCGCTCACAAAACGGATCGTCTGGTTCGGCATCTGGGTTCTGAGCGCCAGTGCCTGTGAAAGACGCAGGAGAGAATCCGCAAATGCCGGATTGCCAAGCGCGGGCGCGACGATCTCGATCGACGTCATCGCCTTGCCATCAGGCCCGGTTGCCTGAATATCGTCGATATTGGCAAAGTTGCCGGCGACATCCGCACTAAAGCCGATATAGGTGTTCGCAGGGTTCACATCGGTCCACAGATCATAGGTGGACTGGATCGTGCAATCGGTTCTGTGGCGTTGCTGCACACCGAGCGCCACCACGTTTGAGCCGACCTGCAAGACGCCGGGCGGTATCTTCAGGAGAACATTACCTTCGCTGTCGGGCGCTTCGATCCGCGCCGCATCCAGCGCGACATTGTTCAGGCTGACCTGAAAATTCGAGCTTTCCGGCGCGACCACGATCGCATTTTGATAGCCGATATTGAGCGAGACGGCGGCATTCACCTGTTCCGGCGTCAGATAGATGCTCCATTGCCGGCGATCCATCTCTCCGGAAAGGCTGAGCTTTTCGTAAGGCAGGATATATCGGCGCCGGCTGTCTGCATTGACCGACGATGCCGGTCCCGGAACCGGTCTTGCACCTTCCTGGCGCGGGGGAACCACAGCGGGTGGCGAGGGCGAAGCTGAAGGCTTGCTCGGCGCCGGGGTCGGCAGCTGGACAGGTGGTGGCTGCGACGGCGCGACAGGAGGAATGGCGGGCGGCACCGGTGCCGGCGATGTCTGCGACGGCCGCTCCGGTGTCATATCGAACGGCGAGGACTGCGCCAGAGCACCCGTGGCAACCGCGCATATCAATAGTGCCAGAGAATCCCGGATGGGTTTGCGGCCGATCATTTCACCGCTCCGAGAGGTTTGGCGCTTTTGGGCGCTGGGCGACCTGCGCGGAGGAGATAATAAAGGCCACGTTGCGTCTGGAACAGCGCAATCGCCAGAAAGATTGCGGTGCCACGGATGAGCCCCGGGTTCTTGCGGCGCACGCGCTGGAATTCGCTCCATTGTTCGGAATTGGCGAAGATCAGGTCGGCGATCAGGCGGTGGTCGACGGCGCGCTGCGGCGAGAAGGTGCAGCCGATTGAGACGAAACCTTCGCCTTTCACCGTTCGCACCACGTTCAGAGGCATCGTTTCCGGCACGCCCTCGCTATGCGGCTTTACCTTCACGATGGCGCTCGCACCTTTTTCGATATTTGTAGCGCTGTCGAAAATATTAATCAGCAGGCCGTGCACCGACACGTTGTCGATGGAAGCAGGAACCCAGGTGTCGCTGCCCTGAAGCTGGACTTCACAACGCCGCTTGACCGTGATGCGTCGCGATGCCGACTTGTCACCGCGCTCCGAAACGACACCGAGCGCGCAGCCCGCGAAGATGAGATTGAGCAAGTTCCAGCCGCCGACGACCAGCGTGACATCCGCTTTGTAAGGTTCGCTGTAGATGCGCCATGCGGCAAAGGCCATCGCCACCAATAGTAGTGCGAAAATGACGAAGAACGGCCGGCTGATTTCCGAAAGCCTTGCCTCGGCAATGGATTCATCCTTCGCCGTCACCTTGAAGGTGGGCTTGCCCGGATTGAAGATCACCGAAACGACGGCGGGCAGCAGGTGAACGGTCTGCACATATTCGTAAAGTTCCGAAATCCACGGCCAGCGGAAGCTCCCATAGAGATAGTTCTGCATCATCAGGTTCACGAGCATATAGGCCGCCGTATAGGCCAGGAACTCACCGCCCGATGCCACAAAAATCTGCAGGTCGAAAAACAGATAGAACAGCGGCGCGAACAGGAAGATGGTCCGCGGGAACGGAAACAGCCAGAACAGCGTCGACGACATGTAGCAGAGACGCTGCGTGAACGAGAGACCACGCTTGAACAGGGGCTGACGAAAGATCAGGATCTGCATCATGCCCTGTGCCCAGCGGCTGCGCTGGCCGATGAAGCTTGCGAAGGTGGCTGGCTGCAACCCGGCGATCAACGGCTTGTCGACATAGATGCTGTTCCAGCCACGCGAATGCAGCGCCAGTGCGGTTTCGCAATCCTCGGTGATGCTGACGCCGCTGAAACCGTCCGTCTCCAGCAGCGCCTCGCGCCGCAACACTGCGGCGGAACCACAGAAGAAGGCGCCATTCCATTTGTCGAGGCCGCGCTGGATGATGCCGTAGAACATCTCGTTTTCGCTTGGCATCGTCTCGAAGGTGCGCAGGTTGCGTTCGATCGGATCCGGATTGACGAAGAAATGCGGCGTCTGCACCAGAAAGAGCCGCGGGTCCTCCTGGAAATAGCCAACCGTCTCCAGCAGAAAGTCGCGGGCTGGTGCGTGGTCGGCGTCGAACACGGTTACCAGCTCGCCAGTCGAATGGGCAAGCCCGTTATTAAGGTTTCCGGCCTTGGCGTGGACGTTGCGCTCGCGTGTGAGATAACGAACGTCGAGGTCTTCGCAGAGCTTCTTCAGTTCTTCGTGGCGGCGTTGCGCTGCCTGTGCCTCAACAATATTGGCGGCATTGCGCTTCTGCACCGAGCCACCGTCATCCAGCAGCCAGACGGTGAAACGGTCCGCCGGATAATCCATGTTCTTGGCCGCCGCCAAGGTATTGGCGAGAAGTTCCGCGTCTTCATTATAGCTGGGCACGAAGACGTCGACCGTGGGCCGATAGTCGGGCAAACCGGGCCGCGTCTTGCGTGACGGCAGCGGCATCGACACGATGACAAGGCTGAGACCCAGCATCACGACGCTGTACATTTCCGCCAGGTAAAGCAGAAAGCCGGGAATGAAGTTCTCAAGCTGGTTGACGGGCGGCAACGTGCTCGTGGTGCGCCAGTAGACGTAACGCAGGACGATGGCGGTGCCGAAACCCAGCGCGATCAGGCGCCAGGCCCCCTGCCCGTTAAAGCTCTTGATCGTCGCCAGAAGAATGAGGGAGATCGCGGTCGCCACCAGATGCGTCTGCAAACTGACCGGCATCGTGATGATCGCCAGAACGCAAAGCGACACAAGCAACCAGACAATGACTGTAATGGCCTTGTTCATCCAGAAACTTTCCGTTCTCTACCCCATCCGGAATTTCTGCCCGGAAATTTTGCGATATGCGCCTCGGCGCTCCATTCCCCGTGGGCTCCGCCGATCATCTGCATCCCTGCACCGCCCCCGAACCGGACAGACAAGCTGGCGACGGAATGGAAACCTGCGGAACCTGCGAAGGTTGCGGACCGTTTTCCACTGCACGGCTATTCACCTGCCTGCCATCGACCTGTCTGGCTGTCACCGAAGGTCGCGCAGGCTGGAGGGGCGAAGCAGCCGATGTCGGCGATGGGATAGTGACTGCAGCAACGGGTGGCAGCGGCTGTGGTTCCGGCCGCACCGGCGCGGCGTTCGTCACACGACGGGCCGGTCGGGGCGGCACGCTGGCCGTCACCTCGCCGCCTGGCCGCATCGGCACATCCTCCGTCTTCATGGGATAGACCGGATGCCCGGGCCGCCCGAGATTTTGATCCACCGCCTGCGGCGTGCCATAGGGGTTCCAGCTTGGCGAAGCGTAAGTACCGGTGATCGTGTAATTATACATGACCGCCAGCAGCCGCTCGACGCTCGCGCCCGACTGGCAAAGCCGCAGCCGCACCTTAATGCGTCCTAGATTGCGATAATCCTGCCGCATGCCTTCCGGCGAGCGTATGTCCTGCCAGCCATAGAGGCACATATCGTCGCCGCGACCCTTGCCGGCCGCGTATGAAAAGGCTCCATAACCATTTTGCAGGTAATTTGCCGTCATGGCGATGTTTTCACCCGGAAACTCGGCACGGATTTCCCGGGCAACGAAGGACGCCCTGAAACCCGTGAACGTCAAAGCGTCGCGATCGGTATCGCCCGCCTGCTGCGGGCCGAAAAACTCCGCCTTGAGATAATTCTGCCCCGGCGTCGCGGCCTCGGAGCGCAAAATGACCTGCTGTGCCACGGCGTTGGAATAGGTGCGATTGACCACGGCGATGATTTCGGGGCCACCGGGCGGCGGGAAAATCAACGCCTCGGAAGGCGACGCCATCTGCGCGCCCCCGAACGACCGAACGCCCGCGGGAGTATTGCAGCCCGAGAGAACCGCAATGGAGAACAGCAATGAAGTATAGGCAGAAAATTTCACTGCCTTGCGCCCCTTCATCTCCCCAACACCGCCCAGGTTAAAAGGAGACCGAATCACTAATGACCTGACCATTTCTACGAAATACGTGAGGACTACGAATAAGCAATCTCAAATTTGCGTTGTAATTTCTGACACTTTATGAATCGCGAATCACCGTTTCGACCCGTCTCTGCGCCATAAAGCGGGGAACCAATGACGCCCCCAGGGGTTGGCTTCCCTCCAGGCCGATAATTTTACGGTTGCAGCGCAATATGTCCCATGGTCTACTTGCGTCTACTATCGCGTATTTTTATTGGCAGATTTTTTAATTCAACTGTAAAAACAGAGAGTTATCGCATGACAATGCAATTTCCGAGCATTTCGCAGACACTTGCTGAAGAGATCGGAACATTACGGAAATGGCTTGACGAGAACGCCCTGCCCTTGTGGTGGAAGGCGGGCTCGGCGCATCCGGATGGCGGTTTTTACGAACGTCTCAGCCAGGATGCGAAACCGGTTTTTTCCGACAACCGCCGCGCCCGCGTGCAGCCACGCCAGGCCTATTGTTTTGCCGCCGCTGGCCAGCACGGCTGGCAGGGGCCATGGAAAGACGCGCTGCTGCATGGCCTCAGCTGGTTTGAGAAGGTTTATCGGCTTGAAAACGGTCTATACGGCAACCTCGCCGACCAGACCGGAAAACTGATCGATCCGTCCTTCGATCTCTACAATCAGGCCTTTGCGCTTTTCGCCGCAGCGCAGGCGGCAGCCAGCCTACCCGAACGCAGGGATGAGATGCGTGGCCGGGCGCTCGATATCCTCGCCGTTCTCGAGCGCGACTACAGACATCCCGTCGCCGGCTTCGAGGAGGCGAACCCGCCGCGCACCCCGCTCTGTTCCAATCCACACATGCATCTGTTCGAGGCGATGCTGGCCTGGGAAGTGCAGGATCCGGATGGCCCGTGGTCTGCACTTGCGGACGAGATTGCCGGCCTTGCACTTTCCCGCTTTATCGACGGCACCAATGGCGGCCTGCGCGAATTCTTCGCCCATGACTGGACGCCCCATGAGGGCGAGAAAGGCCGCATCATGGAGCCGGGCCACCAGTTCGAATGGGCGTGGCTTCTGGTGCGTTGGGGCAGCCTGCGCGGAAATGATGAAGCGATCAGGAAGGCAAAACGCCTGTTCGAGATCGGCGAAGAATACGGCATCTGCCCGCGCCGCAAGGTGGCGATCATGAGCCTCTTCGACGATTTTTCGGTGCATGACGGGCTGGCACGGCTGTGGCCGCAAACGGAATGGCTGAAGGCTGCCGTGCGGCTGGCGAGCCTCACTAATGGCGAGGAACGGCAACGCTACCTCGCCTCCGGCCTGCGCGCCATTGGCGCGCTGCAACCATTCCTCGACACACCGGTCAAAGGCCTCTGGTTCGACAAATGGCCGGCTGACAGGCCGATGCTCGACGAGCCGGCGCCGGCAAGCACGTTTTATCACATCGTCTGCGCCATCTATGAGGCGGAGGCGGTACTGGCGGCGGGTCAATAAACCTCGCCCACCGGGCGAGCGGCATCGGCCGCCCGCCGGTTCTGGACATCGCTCAAACTTTGGCCGGGCGCACGACGCGCCAGTCCGGTTTGCCGAGATTGTGCGGCCAGGGATGCACATCCTTGTCATTGAAATAGACGACCTCTTCCAGCTTCGGAAAATCCGCTTGTTTCAGCGTCACGTCGTTCATCCAGGGGCGAACATAGGAATCGCCGCCTTCATAACCCAGTTCGGCAACCCAGACCGGTTTGTTAAAGGTTTCGACAAGTCCATAGCCCTTGCGCAGCAGATCCGTGAAAGTCTTCGGACCGCCATATTCGATCTTGTCGTAATCCTCGAGACCGAAGACCGAGAGGCCGACCAGATCCGCATAGTTGTCACCGGGGTAATAAGCCCGCAAACCATCCAGACCTTTGGGTGACCACATCACCTTGACGCCGGGGACTGCCTTTCGGGTCATGTCCACCACGCGTTTATAGGCACTGATGTAATCACGCGGGTTCCAGCCCGACCACGAAAAGCGGCCGGACGTGTCTTCCATTTCCTGTCCCCAGCGCAGGATCAGCGGGCTTTTCATCGCCGACATGCGTGCGACGATCGCCTGCATGTTCTTGTCGTAATCGCCGCTCAGCACCTTGCGACGCAACTCGTCGGACGAAAGCCGCCAGTTAACGTCCCAGGACCATGGTTCGACGGTAATCATGACGTTGCGCTTGCGCTCCAGGGCATAGGCATCCGCAAGCGCCAGGCTGTCGAGATCCACGTCTTCCCAGGGCAGGAACAGATGTTCCGTCGCCACCCCGGCCTGTCCGGTGAAATCGCCGTGCGGATCGTAGGCGCCGAAACGAATGCCATCCGCATGCAATGTCGGTCTTTTGTCGGCTAGTGTCTTCATGCCCGTCGAGGTCATCGGGGCGACCCCCTGGGCGTCGAGCTTGAGCACCGGATACATTCCGGCGGTAAAGGCTGCGGCGGCACCACTCGCGAACAGAAGTGTTCGTCTTGTTATCTGCATGACACCTTACTCCTTACCTTGTTGCCGTCATCGCCTTGTCGTAGGCGGCGATCTGCGGCGTGACATCGTCCTTGCGGACGAGCTTGAGGAATTCATCGCCAGGTCGTGGCGGGTTGTGCCGGAACACGTACCATTGCCCGCCCTGCTTGCGCTGGTAGAGCACCTTGCCAATGCGACCGTGGTCGAAGCAGGTATCGGCCTTGCCGCTTCCCGCCTCGGCTTTCCAGGTGGCGCGCATACACAATGTGCCATTGGCATCGACGGTCCAGCGGCCCTCGCCGATGGACTTCTTGCCCTTTTCTTCCGTTGCAGCGATGAATTTACGGCCGTCGGCGATGAAGCGCCCGCCACCCGTATCCCATTTCCAGGTCTTGTCGAAATACATCTCCACGACCTCGCTGGTTCTGAGCGGCTTCGGCGTCTTCGTGCCGCCTGCAGCATGGACGACGCTTGGCGCGACCACCGCAAGACAGAGTACGAAAGCGGAGAATCCGCATGTGCTTATTGTTGTTTTCATCACAGCCTCCTCCTTCATTGTCCGACCCTATTGTCGGCCAGCATGATTTCTCCAGTTGCCACCGCCGGCGGCGGCGCAACGACAGGTTCCGCCTGCATGTCCTGCGGTGCCCGCAATCCCGGCAGGGCGATGCGCAGTTTCAGCCGTACAGACCTTGCGCCTTCCACGCCCGCACCGGCGACCGTGAACCGCGTTTCGGTAAAACTGACATAGGGCTGCCCGTGCGACAGGGCTTCCAGCCCACCGATCGCATGGGAGCTAAGTTCGGCAGCACTCCCGGCCACCAGCAGCAGGGAACAGGTGGCGGCACTTGCGCCACCGCGCAGGGCCGGCAGCTTCGGCAAACCGTTTTCCATTGCATGGCGGATGAGCAGGAACACCGACAGGCTCGCATAGATCGCCACATTGATGGCGGCGAAGATGAAGAACCCCTCCGCGCCGTTTTCCCGAGGTGCCAGAACCATGGCAAGAAGGCTGAGTGCCGCGAGGACCATATATGGCGCGACAACCCGCAGCGGCAGCGGCGGTTTTGCCTGCGTGCCCTTGGGCGTGATGCGGAAATCGACGAAGTCACCACGGACCGTGTCCCGTATCGCTGCCAGCACACCCATCAGCGACCAGGGCCAGCGCAGGAACAGGAACACCATGGCTTCCCAGCTGAAAAGCTTCGCATTGTGTGGGCGGAATGCGCCCGTGGCTCGCCAGAAGAAGGCAAACACGATCATGATCAACGAAACCGGCAGGAAATGCGTCAGGAACGCCGGATAAGACGCGTTGACCAGAACATGGCCTCGCACCAGCGCAACGGCCGGAAGCACGAACATCAATGCCATAAAGCCGGAAAACAACGGATACCACAGTTGCGAAAACAGGAATTGGAACTTCAGCCGTGGGGTTAGCTTCGGCACGTATTGCCGCGAATATTGCAGCAGAATGGTCATCAGGCTGCGCGACCACTGGAATTCCTGCACGATGAGATCGGCAAAGGTCACGGGCCCGTCGCCGTGGGCGATGGCGTTGACGGCATGGATGCCGCGCCAACCCCCGGCATTCATCAGCAGCGTGGTGGAATGATCCTCGGCAAGCTCCGGCCCGAGGCCACCGACCTCGCGTAGGGCCTTCGTGCGCACGGCATAATGCGAGCCGATGCAAAGCGGTGCCCAGCCATTATTGTAACCGAGCTGCAGCGCACCATGCAGGCTTGCTTCGGCATAGAGCCTGCCGCGCGCCGCCCAGCTCTGGTCAGCATTGGCATCGCAAATACTCGGGGCTGAGACATATCCAACTGCCGGATTGGCAAAGGGACGCATGATCTCGCGCAGATAATCCGGTTCGGGCACATGATCGGCATCGAACTGGGCGACGAAATCATAACGCTCGTAACCATAGTGATCATAGAAATAGGCGAGATTGCCCTCCTTGCAGCGTGTGCGCCGCGGCCAGGTCTTGCGGTGATAGTCCGCCACGCCCTGTCGGGTCGAAACGAAAACGCCGTGCGCCCCACACCATTTCAGTGTGTGTGCATCCGGGGCCTCATCGGCCAGCCAGACGTCGAACTCCAGTCCCTTCTGCTCCAGCATGGCCAGCAGCGTCTTTTCCACCACTGCAAATGGTTCCGACGGCGCCTTGGTCACAACCATCGCCACCCTGCCCTGCGGCAGCGGAGAATGCGGATCAACTATCTTCGCATTCAAAAAAATGAAGATGAAATAGGAAGGCAGAATCGTGATCCACGCGAGCGTTATCGTGACGACCGTGTAATAGGGCCAGTCGATGACGCGATCACGATCGAGCCACCAGATCCAGAACCAGGCGAGTGTCACCAGCCAGCCGCCAATACCAAGACGATAGGCCAAACGGTTCCAGCCACTGAAAACAGGCAGCATCCGCAGGTCGCCGGTCGTCGAGATCGCGCGGGCCGATGGAACGGAGGGCCTCGAGCGCGTCTTCATGACCGCACCTCCAGCCCGAAACCGGGACCGGCCGTACGGATGATGGTGTCGATATCCGAACGCTTCGGGGTGAAGCCCAGCGTCTCTTCCGCGCGTCTTATGTCGGCAAAGAGCGCGGGCGGATCGCCGGCGCGCCTTGCGCCGAAATGTACCGGCACTTCCTGTCCGGTCACCCGATGGATCGCCCTGATGATATCGCCGACCGATGTGCCGTGACCGGAGCCGAGATTGACACGCAGCGTCTCGCCGCCATCGACAAGATAATTGACAGCGGCCACATGAGCATCGGCGAGATCACTGACATGGATATAGTCGCGAATGCAGGTGCCGTCGCTGGTGTCGTAATCCGCGCCGAAAACATCGAGTTGGGGCAACCGTGCGGCGGCCGCCATCAGCGCGCGCGGGATAAGATGGGTCTCCGGTTCATGGCGTTCGTAAAGCTCGCCGTCAGGATCTGCACCCGCTGCATTGAAATAACGCAGCGCCACGAAACGCATACCGTAAGCGGCGGCATAATCCTCCAGGGCCATTTCGAAGATCAGCTTGGTGCGCCCGTAAGGATTGACCGGCATTTGCGCCGTTTCCTCCCGGATAGGTAATTGCGGCGGCACGCCATAGGTGGCGCAGCTGGAGGAAAACACCAGCCCGATATTCTGGTCAAGACAGGCATCCAGCAGCGAAAGGCTGCCGCCGACATTGTTGCGATAATATTTGCGCGGATCCTCGACGGATTCGCCGACATAGGCGTTGGCCGCACAATGGATGACGAAGGCCGGCGAGAACTCCTTCAGCGTGGCTTTCAAAAGGCCGCGATCCAGAATGTCGCCCTCTATGAAGGGACCCCAGCGAACCGAATCCGCGTGACCCGTCGAGAGATTGTCGTAAGCGATGGGCTTGAAGCCGGATTGGGCCAGCGCCTTGCAGATGTGGCTGCCTATGAATCCGGCCCCGCCCGTGACGAGGATTGCGCGGGGCATATCATACGGCCTCCGCCACTTTCCTGCCGGCCAGCAGCGCATCGAAATAGGCGATGGTTCTTTCCAGGCCGGTTTCGAGCGGTACACGCGGCTGCCATCTCAGCAGCTCGTTTGCCCGCGAAATGTCGGGGCGACGCTGCTGCGGATCATCGATCGCGGCAGGCAGATGGATGATCCGCGACCGCGAACCCGTCATGCGGATGACGATATCGGCCAGCTGCCGCACCGGAATTTCTGCAGGATTGCCGAGATTGATCGGCCCGGTGCAATCTTTCGGTTTGGCCGAGAAGCGCAGGAAACCGTCGATCAGGTCGTCGACATAGCAGAAGGAGCGAGTCTGACTGCCATCGCCGTAAATGGTGATGTCGTCGCCCTTCAGCGCCTGGACGATGAAGTTCGAAACCACACGTCCATCATCGGGACGCATGCGCGGCCCATAGGTGTTGAAGATGCGCCCCACCTTGATATCGACGTCGTAGCAACGGTGATAATCAAAAAACAATGTTTCGGCGCTGCGTTTCCCCTCATCGTAACAAGCTCGCGGCCCGATTGTATTTACATTGCCGAAATAGGTTTCCGGCTGCGGATTGACATGGGGATCGCCATAGACTTCCGATGTCGAGGACTGCACGACGGTTGCACCGTATCTGCGCGCCACCTCCAGCACATTGACCGCGCCGAGCACATTGGTGAGAAGCGTACCGACGGGGTCGCGCTGATAGTCGGGCGGTGACGCCGGCGAGGCGAAGTTGAAAATCAGCGAGACATCGATGTCATAGGGCTTGCGCACGTCGTGCTCAACCAGCAAAAACCGCTTATTGTCCCGTAAATGGGCGACATTCGCCGTGCGGCCCGTCGAAAGATCATCGAGACAGATCACCTCGTGGCCGCTGCTCAGCAGACGCTCGCAAAGATGGGATCCAAGGAAACCAGCCCCACCATTAACAAGAACGCGTTGCCCAGGTTTCCATTCTGAATAGATGGTAACACCGTTGTCATGATCGTTGGGAACGAAATTACGCATAACACACATCTCCCCACGCTGAATCAGCACAACCGATTCAACTACGCTGAATTAAACTCCCGATTTCATGCTATTCGAATATCATTCCTCGATTTTTTCTTCTTCCTGAGGTTTTAATATTCACATTCGATAAATTTCCACTTTCATGATAGGCACAGCAAAAAACAGGTCAACTTCATTTTATCGAAATATTACAATTGATTACCCAAAATTACTCAAATTAGCCCCTTGCTTTAATACTTTTTAACTATGCCTCCATTATGCCTTTCTTATTGAGCATGTGCGCAAGCTTCGCTCAACCAGTCGGGGCTATCCTGGTTTTGTAAGGCTCGGTCCACCGGGGACAAAACCGCCCGGCGAGATGCGACATACAGTCGATTTCAGGGGACACACATGATGAATTACATGCCTTATTCCCATAGCGGCAAAGCAGCCCGCCATTGTCGCTTCGCGCTTGTTGCCGCAGCGCTTGCGACATTCACTTTCGCGACGGCCTCATGTTCCGTTGTCGAAGACGTCGTTCTTATCAAGACCGCGTCTGCTGATGCCACAACGATCAAGAGCCGGGTTGCTCCGGCGAAGGCGTCCTACGGTTATCAAAAAACGGGCAATGCTGCCGTTACGCTTGTTGCCGATGCTTCCGATACACCTGCCGTATCACGACATTCCTATTTCGGTTCTTCTCCCTATATCTGCTCGCCGAGCGGATTCGGGCAGAAATCCCGCTGCTTCCTGAGGCCTTGAGCCTCGGGCAGAAATCCTGGAGGCAACTGGCGTCCAGCCGGCCGAGGCCCGCCTGACCCTCAGTTCTTCCAGCCGGAGGAGGTTGCGTCTTCGTCCTTGTGGAAGAAGCGCGATGCTGCCTCCGTGCGGTTGCGTACGTTCATTTTCTTATAGATGTTGCGAACGTGAACCTTGACCGTGTTCTCGGACAGGTGCAGCCGATCAGCAATGATCTTGTTCTGCGTGCCCTTGCACAAAAGGTCGAGGATCTGCACCTCGCGTGTCGTCAGCGCCGCCATTTCGCTCTTGCTTGCAGCAAGGGCGTCGGCACGGTTGGCGATTACGGCGTTGTTTTGAACGCCCTTGCCGCTGACGGGCGGCGAATAAGGCGTGAGTTTGCCGAGAAGAGCGGCGGGAAAATGCTCTCCCCCCTTCATAAGCAGATCGACCGCGGCCATGAAGACATCGAGCCGCAGATTGAGCGGCAGCACGCCGTCGATGACGCGCATTCCCACCAGCCGCTTCAGCGGCTCCTCGAATTTATCGACGGTCTCTACGACAAGCGCAATCGGCGCATCGGGATGCTTTTCCCTGACTTGCGAGAGAACGGCGTGAAGCCGTTCTCCAGACATCCGGTAAGGCAAGACCAGACGAACATTATTACCGTAATCATCGTCGATCTCTGCCGATGACTTTATGCTCACCACTGCGAACGTGGGGAACTTTTTGCCCAACGCCTCCGTGAGGCACTCGGAAAATAGATCCGGGTCCGCTATGATCAATAAAGTTCCATTTATAGGAGCAACGGCATTTTTTTGTTTGGCTGCATAATCTGACGTTCCCATGAACATTGACGCCTCCCTAAAGCGCTTACGCATTACTTTCTTTTGGTTGTGCAGTCTGTCATTCGCCGGATCTCCCCTTTAAGTCTAGGGGTCTTTTCCCACCTCCGGCCATGTCAACTATCATTAATTACCCGTTAATTAACGCAAGCTAATACGAAAAGCTGTGTAAATAAATGGCCCAAACGGGTTATTTTTTATAATTGACATACAAAATTGGTTACGAAGCGATAGAATCGTTTGTTGGGTAAATGCTGCAAAAACAGACACATCGGAAAATCTTTTCCTCTGGTTTTGCGATCTGCCAAAATATAACTTTGAGTTGATATCCCTTGTCATAGCTGGTTGAGGAACAAAGCGCGACGCTGTTTCGTTTTGGGATTGCGTCTCCTTGGGGCCGCAATGATCTATGTTTTCGGGAAATGCGGCATTCTCCTTCAAAACCGGCTTCCCCTGGCGAAAATCGGGGCCGATGGTCGGTCGCCGCGCCATTTACCAATATATTCCGCATTAGAATGCCAATGTGTTTAGCCCGAATTGATAGCTAGGAAGCTGAAATTTTCTGCGGCACAGTCTGACCGTCGCTCAACGGCGACTGATGAAAAGACTTTGCTGGCTTTAACGTGTGTTTGAAAACGCCGGTCCCTTTTCAAGAAACATGCAAGCAAAAAAAGACGAAGCCACCGCGTTCCCTGTTGGAGCGAGGAACGGATTTGTGCGCCTTTTTACCGAGTAGCGCACAAGGGCTGAATGACAAGAGCCCGGTCACGGGCCGATACCGAACCGCAGATGAAGTGTACCGAGTGCATCTGCAAAACATCAATCACTATGCGACCCGGAGCAAGCGCGATAAAATCCCATTTGAGATGAGAGGGATTTCGAAAGCTGCTCCGAGCTTTTTCGGAGGAAATCGAAATGGGTTACAATCCACAGCCTGCTGGCGACGACATCACCAAAATCGGCGCTCTTTCCGAGGGTTTTGCCAATACCTCGACCAATGACGCCAAGGTAGACGACAGCAATGTTGGCACCGCAAACGGCGAAAACCGCAACAACGACAACAGCAACAACAGCACCAACACGGATGTCGATATCGACGCGAAGGTTGATGTTGCTGTTGGCAATGGCGACAATCGCGACAACGACTATGACTGGAGCTATGACAGCAAGTCGTACAGCGACAACGACACGACCACCAAGACGAGCACGGAAACCAACACCAACATCAAATCCGATTACGACTGGAGCTACGACAGCAAGTCGTACAGCGACAACGACACCAATGTGAAGACTGTCACGGATTCGGACAACAAGACCTTCACCTATTCCGACAACGACACCTCTACCAAAGTGTCGACGACCACTGACAGCTTTAATTCCGCCGACAGTTACTACAAGTCGGATGACGACTTCGGCAACATCGCTGGCGTCAAGGATGTCGGCAACCTCGGCATCGCAGGCGGAGATCTCACCTTTAACCTGGGCGACGACTTCTCCTTCACTCTCGACGTCGACAATATCCTCAACTCCTCGCTGAATGGCGATGGCAATGACACCGGCTTCAGCCTGGTGCAGGCCAACCACTTGGCGGATCAGGATCAGGCCTACGACATCAAGATGCAGAACGGTGGCGCTGAAAACCACCTGAGCGCCAATGCCGGTGACGCCTATGGTGCCGAAGGTATGGACGGCAAGGGTTGGGACCTCAAGGCCGGCGACGATGTCACCAATGCCAGCACGGCGGATGCATCTGCAATCCTTGCGAACTCCGGCTTCCATCTGGAACTCGTACAGGGCGCCAACATGCTCTCCAACGCTGTTGACGTCACGATCACGGGCGGCAACTCGGATGTCTCCACTGTGGGTCAAGATCACTCCTGATCTCAACCTGACGACAAGAGCTGCACCGGCCTCCGCCGGTGCGGTTTGCGGTTTAATGGACCGGGTCGGGCAAACGAAGCGCCGCTTTAACGGCGCGCGCCTCTCCCGTCGCTGCCGCGATGATCAGGGAGGGACGCCCAATGCCGATTGACAGAATTTCAGACATGATCGCGCATTTCATCGGCCTGTTCGACACGGTGATCGAGGAAGCGCGCCTGAGAACGAACTACAGCGAAGGCCCGGCGCATTCCAATCCGGACCGCCTGCCGGATGATGAAGCGGCAAAGCTTATTGACAAGAACTACGACGTTCCGCTTCAGGATTACGATCCCGGCGTCAAATACCGCGCCGGCTATTACGATTTCGACTATATCCGGCCAAATTTCGTGCGCCCTGTCGAGTACGACACGCAGCAGTTTGCGAATGCCATACCCGTCGATATTTCCGCCGCTAATTTCCGTTTTCCAGGTCGTCTTTCCTTTGAAAGTGAGCGGGAACTGGTAGTTCATACCGGCCCCGGCTCCGTTGCCGCACATGTTGCGCAAGTCAATATTCTTCAGGATGACGACTATCTGAACATGACGGATGGCCCGAATGTGGCCCGCGACACGAGTTTCGTGACAGAACGCACCGTCGAGTTCTACAATGAAGCGTCCGTCTTCACACCCTTTTCGGTTTTCCAGCGAACGGATAGCTACGAGGGGTTGCAGGCGCTGGCCAAAACCGTGCACGATTATATCGATCATGCCCGTGAAAACGACGTGACATCACTCGGCACCGGTGCGGATCAGGATTTTGTTCTCGCGGGCAACGATATCAACGGCCTCTATATCAATGGCGCGGCTGCCTATGACAAGCCGGCGCTTGATGATTTCATGCCGGATCGCGGTATTGCCAAGCCGCCGGAAGAACCGGAAAAAAGCGATGTTTCTCTGCACGAAGTCAGCCCCGCCGGCAACAGCCTCGATGTGGCTGCAGGCGCCAATGTGGTCGCCAACATCGCCACGCTGGTCAACACTGGCGTCATGACCTCGGTGATGGCGGTCATGGGCAACTATCACCAGATCGACGCCATCACACAGTCCTATATCTATAGCGACCGGGACGAGATTTCGTCCGTCTTCACCCGCTCTGACAATCAGGCCGAGACAGCCGCCTACAACATCGCCAGCTTCCAGCGCAGCGTCTTTCCGGGTGCGGAAAATACCGCAACGGACAGCCACGAGACGGGCGAGCCGCCGATATTTCCCACGGCCTGGCGTGTCAGCGTGCTGGAGGGGGATGTCTCCTTCGTCCATTGGATCGAGCAGTACCAGTTCGTCAGCGACAACGATACGATGACGATCACCACGTCAGGCGCGAGCGTCAGCGTACTCACGGGTGGCAACGCCGCCCTCAACATTGCCAATTTCCTCGGCATCGGCATGCAATATGATCTGGTTATTGTCGGTGGCAATGTGCTGGACATGAACATCATCAGCCAGATTGCCGTGCTTTACGACAATGACTGGGTGCGCGCGCATTCCGGTGCGCCCGATGGTGCCACCATTCAAACTGGCAACAACCTTCTCTGGAACGATGCGACCATCCACAATGTCGGCGGCAACGACCGTTTCGAGGCAATGCCCGATTACATGCACCAGACGGTGAACGCCATCAACGAGCGCGACCCGAATATGCCGGACGCCCTGGCGCATGATGTTAACTTTGCCGGCTATCAGGGATTGAACGTTCTTTATATTACCGGCAATCTTTATGACGTCAGCATCATCAAACAGGTGAGTGTGCTCGGCGATTCCGATGACGTCACCCTGGCAGCGTCCAAGGTTCTCGAAAACAACGACAGTGCCACGGTTCATGTCGATACCGGCAGCAATGCCGTGATCAATCTTGCGCAAATCATCGATTACGACAGTTTCGGCTCCGCCACCTATGTCGCAGGCAGTGTTTATTCCGACGCCATCCTGATCCAGGGCGGAATCATCGAAAACGATACGTCACATCCGTCACAGCCAGGCCAGCTGGCCAACGAGGTCATCGCATTCCTGCACGACGACCCCGCAACCATCGAAAACGAATCCAATGGCGTTATCAATGCCGGTCACGACATGTCGTGGTCGAACGCCCATTCATCCGACGTCATGCAAGCGGTCACCGCATAGGTCTTGCCGGCGGTAAAGCCGCCAACAAAACCGCAGATACCGCAAGATCATCGAGGGACCGATTATAATGGATCACATTTCAAGAAAAACCATTGCCGACGGGCGCTCGCTGGGTTTGCCGCTGGACCAGGATGCGGACGACAGCAAGCTAACGGACGCCTGCATCTCGGCCATCAATGAAGCCGTTGAAAACCTTCGGCAATTGTCCCGCGTCGACGACACATCGAAGGCAAACCAGCCGGTCGTAGCGGTCGCGGAAAGTATCGCCCCACAACCCTCCCGAACGACCGTTCAGCAGCCGCAGATGCGCGATGTTCCGCCAATCGAGCCCGAGGCCCGGCCGGGGCCCCAGGCCGATCCCTCCCCGGAACCGGCAGCAAAGAATGATAACGCCGAGCTGAAAGCCGCCCCCGATCTGCCTTTCGTCAAGACCATAGACAATAATGACGGGCCGATCCGCGATAATGAGCGGCGGCCCGTTACAGGCGGTGGCGGCAACGGTAAGGATCCGGAAGACCATGGCGGCGGAGGTGGTGGTGGCGGTGGAAACCAGAGCGGTTTCCACAAGCGCAGCGAGCCGATCAATTTCGCCGCAAGCCTTGCAAAGGGTATTTCTGCAGTAAGACGAAACATGGTGGTGGTGATGCTCTTTACGATCGCCATCAACATTCTGCTGCTCGCCATACCGCTTTATCTGTTCCAGATTTCCGATCGGGTTCTCACCAGCCGCTCCATGGATACGCTTGTCATGCTGACGGTCGCCGTTCTCGGCGCGGTTCTGTTGCAGGCCTTCATGGATGCCATTCGTCGCTTCATACTGATGCGCACCGCCGTGGAGCTGGAAGTACAATTGGGGGCGCCGATCCTGTCCGCTGCCGCCCGCGCCTCACTCCATGGCAGCGGCAAGGACTATCAGATCTTGCAGGACTTGCAGCAATTGCGGGCCTTCATCACCTCCGGCACCCTGATCGCCTTTCTCGACGCGCCGCTGATGCCGCTCTTCATCGTGGTGGTCTATCTCGTCCACCCGCATCTTGGCATCATCATCATGGTCTGCTGCGCGGTGCTTTTCGGCATTGCCTGGCTCAACCAGCGCTTCACCGCACGGCAGTTCTCGGAGGCCTCGGGCTATCTCAGCCGCGCCAATTTCCATCTCGATTCCATGTCGCGCAATTCGCAGATCATCAATGCCCTCGCCATGATCCCTGAAGCCGTGAAAATGTGGGGTCGTGAAACCGCGGGTTCCCTGAAATCCCATGTGGCTGCGCAGGACCGTAACATCATGTTTTCCGGTGTTTCAAAGGCGGCGCGCATGATCACCCAGGTGGCGCTGCTCGGCTGGGGCGCACATCTGTCGCTGTCGGGCGAACTGACAGGCGGCATGGTGATTGCAGCGTCGATCATTTCCGGCCGTGCGCTTGCCCCCATCGAAGGCGCGATCGAAGGCTGGCACCAGTTTAACAAGTCCGCCGCCTCCTATGGCCGCATCAAGCAGCTTCTGATCAATTCGCCGCTCAACTTCCCGCGCCTGCGCCTGCCCAATCCGGAAGGACGTCTCGATGTCGAGCGCATCCTTTTCGTACCGCCGCCGCAGAAGAAGGTGATTTTGAATGGTATTTCCTTTTCGCTGAAAAAGGGGGAATCGCTCGCCATCATCGGCAATTCCGGATCCGGCAAGACGACGCTCGGCAAAATGCTGGTAGGTTCCATCCTGCCCACCTCAGGCAATGTCCGTCTCGATCTCATGGATCTGCGCAACTGGGACCAGCGGCAATTCGGTGAAAGCATCGGTTATCTGCCGCAGGATGTGCAGCTATTCCCCGGCACCATCAAGGCCAATATCTGCCGCATGCGCGACGATGTCGAGGACCGGCAGATTTACGAAGCGGCGGTGCTTGCCGATGTGCACGAACTGATCGCAGGATTCCCGCAGGGTTATGAAACCGTGGTCGCCGCCGATGGCGCACCGCTTTCGGGCGGCCAGAAACAGCGCATCGCCCTTGCCCGCGCCTTCTTCGGCGATCCCAAGTTCGTGGTGCTGGACGAGCCGAACTCCAACCTTGATACGCAGGGTGAACAGGCACTGGCCAAGGCGCTGCTGCATGCCAAGAAACAGGGCATCACGACAGTCACCATCACCCAGCGGCCGGCGCTCCTGCAATGTGTCGACAAGATCATGGTGCTGAAGGACGGATCGGTCGCCATGTTCGGCGAAAGGATGGACGTGCTGAAGGCGCTTTCCGGCAATGGCCGCCCGGCCAGCCAGTCGCCGCAGATCGAAGGTTGAGGATCATCATGTTCAAAAAGAAAAACGCCATCGCCGAAATCAAACCCCAGGGTCAGCTGGAATGGTACAGCGAGGTACCGCGCTCGATACGGCTTCACAGTTCGATCGGTCTTGCGGTGCTGCTCGCCTCCTTCGGCGGTTTCGGATATTGGGCCGGCACTGCGCCGCTCTCGTCGGCCATCATCGCCCAGGGCAGCTTCGTCGCCACCGGCAACAACAAGGTTGTCCAGCATCTGGAAGGCGGCATCATCAAGGAAATGATGGTCAGCGAAGGCGACACGGTCAAGGTCGGCGACGTTCTTCTCACCCTCGACAAGACGACGGCGCTTGCCAATGAACGCATGTTGCAGTTGAGGCGCCTTCGCCTCGAAACCATTGTCACGCGCCTGCGCGCAGAAGCCCAGGGAGAAAAAAGCTTCAAGGTGCCTGACATCGTCATGAAGGAGGCAAGCGATCCTGACATCAAATCGATCATCCAGAGCCAGAACGTCGTGTTCCACAGCAAGCTGGTGAAGCTGGAAGAGCAGTTGAACCTGATCAACAAGAACATCAAGTCGCTGGAGTTCCGCTATGCCGGCTATGACGGGCAAAAACAGTCCTTCGACCGGCAACTGGCGCTCTTGACACAGGAACGCGATTCCAAGGAAAGGCTTGCCAAGGATGGCGTCATCCGCAAGACCGACATGCTGGCACTCGAACGCGCCATTGCCGATGCCATGGGCGATATCGCCCGGCTGACCGGGGAAATGAACCAGAGCGAAGCGGAGATCGCCAAATTCAAGCAGGAAGCGATCATTGCCGTCAACGCCAACAAGCAGGCGGCACTGGATGCGCTGGAAACTGCGGAATCCGATCTCGATAGCGTCCGAGAACAGGTGCGCGGCGCAGCCGAAGTGCTGGAACGCACCGTCATCCGCTCTCCGGTCAACGGCACCGTCGTGCGCGCCTATTACCATACGCCGGGCGGCGTCATCACGACAGGCAAGCCGATCATGGAAATCCTGCCCGCCCATGTTCCCCTTATTCTGGAAGCACAGGTGCTCAGAACATCCATCGACCAGCTGCATGAGGGCCAAACCGCCGCAATCCGCCTGTCTGCACTCAACCGCCGCACCACGCCTGTTCTGAACGGCAAGGTGTTTTACGTCTCGGCGGACAGTATCGAAGAAGCAGCCGGGCTACAGGTGAAAGACGTCTATATCGTGCGCGTGCAGATACCTGACGAGGAAATCGCCAAGGTCCATAATTTCCACCCGGTGCCCGGGATGCCGGCAGATGTTCTCATCCAGACCTCGGAGCGCACTTTCTTCGAATATCTGACCAAGCCGATCGCTGACAGCATGTCGCGCGCCTTCAAGGAAAGATGAAGAAATAACAGCGGTGTATACTGTCATTCCCGGATTGGCCGACGTACAATGGCGATCTGTTTCGTCAGGGCGGGAGAAGCGGCATGGCGGCGATGTCGGATGTATTGCTGCTGGTCGGCAGGCTGAATTACGTGTGGACCAACACGGAAAGCCTTATGATCTATCTGATCGTCCATCTCCTGAAAGTGGAGAAGGAAGCGGCCATCGTCGTGTTCCTGACACTCAATACCACGCGGGCGCGCATGGATTTGATCGAGCGCCTGGCAAAGCTTCCCTCCACCGATGCGAAAGATCGCAAGACCGTCCTCTCCATCATGGCGCGGTTGAAGAAGGAAGCGAAGACGCGCAACAAATATAATCACTGCATCTACTCCTTCGATGAAAAAGGCGAGATCGCCAGCACGCAGTTGATGCGGCTGGTGGAGGATGACAGTCAGGTGCGTTACGGCAAGGTCGAACGCATGGACGAGAAGGAAATCGAGCACCTTGAAAAATCGATTGCCGATATCGTCGCCGTCAGCAATGACATGTGGAGTTTCATCCACGCCAGCCCGCACGTTTCAGCGGATTATCTCTAGGCTCTCGTCTGCAACCGCATGCCAATAGCGGGGTGAGTTTCCCCATACTGCGCCGCCTTTACCGGCAGACACAGTTTTCCGGCCGCGAAATAAAGCAGGAACGAGCCGATCTGGTAAGGGAAGATGATATCGATCTCCACGAAGGAGCGCACGACGAACAGCGCGCATATCGCAAACAGGATGACGCCCTGCGGATCGCTCTTTCGCATCAATACCGAGCGCAGATGCCCGAGCAGCGTTCCGTAGAGCACCATGGCAAGCAGGAGCATGCCGACGAAGCCGTTTTCCACCACCGTTTCTATATAGGTGTTGTGGAAATGGAAGCCGCTGCGGCCGGTGATGAAAAAATCGTTCCACAGCCGTTCGGCATCGGCGAAACCCGCCACCCAGAACCCCTGGTAACCAACGCCGAAGATAGGCGTCTGTTTTGCCGCCTCGATGCCCTGCTGCCACAGATAGGTGCGGCCGGTCAGCGTCGAATCCTTGCCGAAAATGCCCAGAATGGCGTCAAGCAGGCCGAACTGCAAGGAGGCCACGGCCAGCAGCGCTCCGAGGCCGCCGAGCGCAAAGAACGTCATCTTACGATTTGCCGGCGAGAGCATGCCGATCGGAATGAAACCGATGATAAGGGCTACGACCGCCGCGGTGGTGATGGCTGAAGTGGCCGATTGCGACGCGGCGAGACTATAGGCCGACAATAGCCCGGTAACGCCGGCAATCGGCAGCCAGATACCTCTTTGCTTCAGCACGAGCACCGAGGACGCGGCAAAGATGACGCCAAGCGAGGCGTAGAAGCCGAGCTGGTTCTTGGACGAAAACGCACCGACGAAACTATAGGTACCGTCAAGCGCATCGAAGAGATAGATGCCGAACAGCAGCGAATAGAGCAGAACGAGAGTGATCCCGATCAATGCGCCGCGCGTCAGCGTGCGGATGGAGATCACCCGCATGGCGATCAGCGCGCAGACGATATGCGTCATATATTGGATTGAGGCGCGCATGGTCACCGAGGCCGCTTCCGACCAGAAGCTGGAAAGCACGGTCAAAATGCCGAAGCCAAATATCCAGAGATAACGCGGATAATTGCCGAGCACGCGCCGGTAATCGACCACGACAAGCGGCAGCCACAAGCCATAATAGACAAGGACCGAAACCTGCCCGAAACGCGACGAATAGGCGAAAACGAAGAATGACAGCGCGATGGCCGCCATTCCGTAAACCTCGTTGCGTTCGGGATCGATCAGCGCCGATTTGGCGATCCGCATACAAACCTCACTGCATCAGGATTTCAGACGAGACCTTGATGACGTCGCCGGGCTGGAGGAGCGTATTTTCATCCACCTTCTGCTCCTTCGGCTTGCCATTTTCCTCGCGCACCACGACATAACTGATGTTGGCGGATTTGCCCGAGGGATCGAACCGGATGGCTTCAGCCGATTGCGCCAGCGCTTCCGACATCAATTCGCGGCTGGTGGTCAGCTGCAGATTGAGCTTGTCGAGCTCCGCTTCCGTGTCCTGCAGCTCCTTGGAGCGCTGCGCCACCCAGTCGTTGCGGAGGTTGATCTCGTCCTGCGTCGCCTTGTTGATGTCCTGCTTGGCGCGTAGCGACTGCGTGTCGATATCGAGCAGGGTGGATTCCACCTCGGCCGCACGCTCTTCCGCGGAAATACGTCGCTGTGACAGTGCAAGACCCTGCTCGTTCAACCGGTTGACGCGGTCACGATCCTCATTGGCAAGCTGGAGCTGGCGGTTCTGGGTTTCCGATTTTTTCTTCAGGGATTCCACTTCGCTCTGCAAAAGCGCATGCAGGTCCGTCAGCGCCTTGAGTTGCAGTGTATAGCGCTCGGTGCGAGACTTCATCAGCGCGCTTTCGCTGGCAAGCAGCGTGTCGATCTCGGAAATCTTTTCCATCTCCGGCGTCTTGGTGATCGTTTCATCACCCTTCACCTCGGCGATCAACCGCGCCTGACGGGCAAGTAACCTTGCCCGCTGGTTGTCGTAGACGGCGGCGTCACCACGGGCATTGATGAAGTCTCGGGCAAAACGCTGACCGGCATCGGAACGGCGCAGGCCGCCGGCAAGGCTGACGGCCTTCAACACCGTGATATTGGGGGCATAGGGATATTCACCCGGCGTCTGCACGTCACCGCTGAGGAAAATCGGCCGAAACTGCGCGATCTCAACGGAAGCCGAAGGCAGATTGCGAAGGGCGAACTTGCTCTGGAGCTGCGCACCGATCTCTTCGCTGACTTCGGATGGCGTTTTGCCGGCAACATCAAGTTGACCTATGAAGGGCAAAGACAATGTACCCGACGGGCCGACGGAATAATCGCCGTTGATGACATCCCAGTTGCGGATGCTGCCATCGGCCGGCTGCCACTCGGCAACGCGGATGCGCAGCTTGTCTGCTGTGCCGAGCTTATATTGAACGCCTTCCGCCGCCATGGCGGAAAGAGGCGCGGCAAAGGCAACGGAAGCGGCAAGGACGAGAGCCACAAATGGGCGGTGGGCGGCAAAAAGGCCGTTCATCGGGAAACTCCCTGTTAGCGGATCGCCGCGCGGGCGATCAGGCCGTCGCGTAACCGGACAAGGCCAGTCGCGCAGCGCCGCAAAAAGCGGCCGGTATTGTTAGCACCAATGACGCACCCAAAAACCGGACTTGGGATCCCGGTCAGGGTGCGTGTCGAAACGAAGATCGATAAAGCCGAACTCAATATCGGTTTTCAGTAGCTTCCGCGTGACATGCACACGGCCGGAATGGTCTTGACGATGATGAACACATCCTGGCGCATCGACCAGTTCTGGACATATTGCGTGTCGAAAGCCACGCGGGTCTTATAGGAGACGTCGTTGCGGCCGCTGATCTGCCACAGGCCGGTCAGGCCAGGACGGGTGCTGAGATAATAAGCGGCGGCGTTTTCGTAATAGCTCAGCTCCTCGTCGACGACGGGGCGCGGGCCAACCACGCTCATTTCACCACGGATGATGTTGAGAAGCTGCGGCAGCTCGTCGAGGGAGAGCTTACGCAACACGGCACCAACAGCGGTAACGCGCGGATCGTTCTTGAGCTTGCGGGTCGCGCGCCATTCCTCGGCGGCTTCCGGATTGGCGGCAAGATATTGCCGCAAAATCTCATCGCCGTTCATCGCCATCGTTCTGAATTTCAGGCAATGGAAATAGCGGCCATTATGTCCCACACGCCGGTGACCATAAAAGATCGGACCGGGATCGGAAA
>JAEXMK010000245.1 GCA_023444445.1 Pseudomonadota bacterium
CTTTTCGCGTTCTGAGCATCGATTTAAGCGAGCCGTCGCGGGCCATGATTCGATGCTTATTCAGTCATCGTCATCACTGTCTTCTGCGATATCTTCTTGATCGTCTTCATCGATCTTCTCTGAAGACTTGATCACCTTCGAGACGAGAACTGTGCCATCCTCGCATTTCTCGATTAGACCTAGATCCTCCAAAACGCTTGAGATGTATTCGGCTTCATTCCGGGATATTCCTAAGCGTCTCGAAATATAGGCCGCACCACCTTTGTCATCACGCCTGACTATCAGTGCAGCGGTCACAATTCTTACAACCGCTTCATGAGTTTCGGGTGAGGGTATGTAGTACGCCATCTGGCCCGACTATCGCAGAAGGCTTGTTAGAAGATTTCCTGTTCCAACAGTTCGACCGGTATGGTCGAACGTTTTATTCTCTTTTGGTTTATACTTGCCTAGCGTCCGACCAGTATGGTCTTTAATTACTTGTTCGCCGCTTGAGCTGGTGTCGATCGTCCCAAGGGTTCGGCCTGTATGATCTTTCAGTGTTTGTTTCGACATGTGCTTCCCTCAATTAATGATGCACCCTAGGGTTTTGCGAGTTAAGAAATTGTTGCAACCTGAGTAATTTAACTTCTGAATCATTCCGGTTACTTCAATGGCTTTTGGTGTCCGCGCTTTGACAGCACATCCTTACGGCCGACCCGCTCAATGTCCCGCTGTTTGGCGGCGGGCGAATCTCGCGGAGAGTGGTCCGGGCTTAGATTAGCCTGCCCCAATCCGTGGCAATACCGGCACCTCCAGCGCCGGTTGATGTAGCTTTGCTCGGCGGGCATCTTTTCCAGATCGACGTTGACGACGCGGTTACATGGGTTGCAATAGGCCGTGACCGTGTAGCCTTCGACCCACAAATATCCGTAGGTGCCGGGCTTTGGTTCATAGCTCATGGCCAGTCCCTTTTTGCGCGCGCCAGAACGAAACTGTTTTTCTCACGGTTGTCGCAGCAAAGGCATCGCAACAGCGGCTCCATGGAAATGATGGCCCGGAATTTTCCATAACGGCGCTGTAGCGCCCATCTGTCCAGCATGCCGACGCGTTTGCAGCGCCAGCATTGCGCGCCGACGACATACCATTGCGGCAAATCGGCCAAGGTTGCCGAGTGGTCCCGCTGCGGCACAAAAATGCCTGTCGGCGTCGGCGGCATATTGTCGTTGTTGCCGCCGGTCAGATCGATACCGCGACGATGGCGCATTTCATTCCCGCTCGGCGCTCGGCTTCCATCCCCGTGTATAGCCCCGGCCCATTGCTGCGACGGCGATGGATAGCTGATTTTGCAGATGGTTGATTTCGTCCAGTAGCGTTTCCACGGCGGCAATAGCGTTGCCGTCATGACACTGGATGACATAGGCCGCGATATCGTCCGGCTGTTTGGTTGCGTTCGGGCGCACGTTTCCAATCGGACACCTCGATTTACCGCATTTTCTATCGCCGACGGGACGATTTGAGGCCCACCGCTGAGTTTGGCGGCCCTTTCAACGTGGGGATTTCGGCATTCCTGCTCCTTTCGGAGCCACTGCGCATCATGCGGCGGCGCGTTTTCCTTCATGGTACACGTATCGGAGCATGTTGTAGGCGATGTTGGCCATGCCGATCTTCGCCTTGGCCCTGTTGATACCGATCGTCCTGATGAATAGCTTCATCTTGTCCTTCTGCCTGGCAAAGACATGCTCGACGGCGGACCTGATCTTGGATCGTCGCCCATTGGCTTTCGACATCGCTTCCGGCATTGGCTTGCCCTTCGGCTTTCGCTGATGGATGTCCGACTTGAGGCCGTTCTTTTCCAGCCACTCCTCGTTGGTCTTCGACCGGTAGGCGCTGTCTGCCCAGACGGTCGAGGCCGTGTTGTCCTTGGCAACGACGTTGCGGAGTTGCGCGCCGTCATGGGCGGCCGCACTCGTCACCGTCCATCCCCGGATAAAGCCATGCGCCCGGTCGATGCCCGCATGGTTCTTATAGCCAAACATTGGAATGGCAATGTCATGCTGCTTGGTCGCGGCAGATGTCGGTGTTTCCGTCGGTTGCTTGGCCTTGGAATACTTCACCGTCCAGCGCGCATCGCGATCCTTCTGCGCAAGCTTGGCGGGCTTGTCCTTCCAGGCTTCAGGGGTCTCGCCTGCCTTGATTGCTTCCTTTTCATCCTGGCTGTTGTGCTGCTTTGGTGCCTGGATGATCGTGGCATCGACGATCTGGCCGCCCTTGGCCAGATAGCCCGACTTCGAGAGATGCTTGTTGAAGCGGGCAAACAGGTTGTCGATGGCACCGGCACGCACGAGGCTTTCGCGGAACAGCCAGATCGTTTTGGCATCCGGCACCTTCTGCGACAGGGAGAGACCCAGAAACCGCATGAACGACAGCCGATCCTGGATCACGAATTCGGCCTGGTCATCGGAAAGATTATACAGCGCCTGCAGCAGCAGAACCTTGAACATCATGACGGCTGGAAACGGCGGGCGGCCACCCTTCGACCCATCCGATCGCTTCAGTGCCTTGGCCAGCGGCTTCTCGAACACAAGCCAGGGAATGATCGCGTTCAGCTTCTCCAGAGGGTCGCCGACGGCACTCAGCCGCTCGTAACGTTCGTCCAAATCCCAGAACCCAGGCTGCCCGCGCATCATCCGCTCCTGCCAAATCACACAAGCCGGATTGAATCACGAAAACTGGTAAAGGGGGAGGTATTTCGAGGTGTCCGCCTTTGTCAGCGCCTTTCACCGTGCTCTTGTCGGAGATCAGGATAATTCCTTCGCCCGAAAAGAATTCGATGACGTGCAAACGAGTTTGCGAAAATTTGGTTCCAGACAACTATCCGGCGAATAAAGATTGCAACATGACGCCGTTGGACGTCACGCTTCAACCTTGACGTCGGTCAACGGGCGTGAGCAGCAGGCGAGAATATAGCCCTCCTCGATTTCCTCATCGAGAATGCCGCCATTGTGGTTCATCTCCACCTCGCCGGAAAGCTTCAGCACCCGGCAGGTACCGCAGATGCCGGATTCGCAGGCGGCGCCAATACGCACACCGGCGGCGCGCGCCGTCATCAACACCGTCTGACCCGGCTGGCAGGCCAGCTCCTTTCCAGAAAGCGTGAAACCCACCATCGACAGCGCTTCACCATCCGCACCGGTGAGAACTGTTTCACCGACCGAGACCGGGGCCGCCGGCGCGAAGCTTTCCTGATGATAGCGGCTCATATCGAAGCCGGAGGCATCGAGCATCGAGCGGACGGCGGCCATGAACGGCTCCGGCCCGCAACAGAAGACGGTCCGGTCCATGAAATCGGGCGCCAGAAGCGCGATCTTGGCCTTGTCGACCATGCCTTTCAGGCCGGACCACAGATCGGTGCGTCCGCATTTTTCGACAATGAAGCCAAGCGACAGGTTTGGCATAAAGCGGGCGAGATATTCCAGCTCATGCCGGAAGACGATATCGCCGGGTGTGCGCGAGCAATTGATGAAGGCAATGTCGCTTTGCGGGGCACGGTCGCTCATGTCGCGCACCATCGACATCATCGGCGTGACGCCGGAGCCTGCCGAGATGAACAGATATTTGTCGCCGGGATGCTTGACGTAGGAAAAGTCGCCGAGCGGTCCGAGCGCCCGGATTTTCATGCCGGGCTTCAGATTATCGAACATCCAGCGCGTGCCAATGCTATTGGCCTGCGCCTTCACTGTGACCGAGAGCGCATAGGGCCGCGACGGGCTGGAGGACAGGGTGTAGGTGCGGTAAAGCGGTTCCTTGCCCACGGGCAATTCCAGCGTGACGAACTGGCCCGGCAGGTAGCGGAACCAATTCTGGTCCTCGGAGCGGAACAGGAACGTCATCACGTCCGGGGTCTCGGGCGTCACGGAAATGCATTCCAGTAGCTGGAGCTTGTCGCTCCACGGCTTCATCTCGTCTATGTGCTTGTACGTCACGACCATATTCATCTTCACATTACGCTACAGCCGAGAGCCGGGCCTTGTCGCCGGACAGCCGGTCGATCATGAAATCAGAATACCAGTTGACGAACTGCATCACGCCGCCCTCGTCTTCCATGGAATAAGGGCCGGGCTGGTAGGCGGGCGACCGGATGCCGAAGGCGTTTTCCTCGACGATGCGGCGGTCCTGATCGTTGGTCTCGTTCCAGACGTGGGTGAGATCTTCCAGATCGTAGTCAACGCCTTCCACCGCGTCCTTGTGCACCAGCCATTTGGTGGTGACCATAGTCTCGTTGGCATTGAGCGGCAGTACCCGGAAAGAAATGGTGTGATCGCCGAGGAAGTGGTTCCAGGTCGTCGGATAGTGGAACAGGAGCAGCGCGCCGATATGGCTGATGCTGACATCGTCAGACAGCGGCCGGCGCACGGCGCGTTTGCCGGACATGGTATAGCTTTCCGCCTCGCCGATCAGCGGCATGCGGGCGACACGGAACTGGCCCTGCGGATCGATCTTGAAACGGCTCGGCAGGCCGGCTGCCTCGCAGCGCGCCCAATGGCCGCCAATTTCCGGATCGCTCGCGCCGCCATCCGTTCCCGTCACGCTCGGGTTTTCAGGGTAGGTGCGGCAGAGTTCGGGGTGGTTGGCGGCGCAATGGTAGCATTCGCGGTTATTTTCCCAGACGAGCTTCCAGTTGCCCTTCTCGACGATGGTGCTTTCATGCGCGACCTTGGCTTCCCAGATGCGGTGCGGCGCCATGTAGCTTTCGACCTCGGCGCGCATGGGCGCGAAATCGGCAGGCTGGTCGGCGAGGCAGATGAAGACGTAACCGGCGACGGTTTCGCAGGCGACCGGCTTCAGGCCGAATTCAGCCTTGTCGAAATCATCGCCCATATGGCGGGCAAACAGCAGCTTGCCGTCCAGATCGTAGGTCCACTGGTGGTAGGGACAGACGAGGCGGGCGGACTGGCCCTTGTGGGAAGAGCAGACGCGCGAACCACGATGGCGGCAGGAATTGTGAAGGGCGCGAATTTGCCCGTCGCGACCGCGAATGATGACGACGGAATAGGCACCGACCTGAACGGTGATGTAATTACCGGCCTTCGGCACTTCGCAATCGTGGCCGACGAACAGCCAGTCGCGATACCAGATTGTTTCCATGTCCAGCTGGAAATAATCCGGGTCCGTGTAGAAGGGCTGTTCCAGGCTGAAGCCTTCGCGGCGGTTTTTCAGCTGGCGCAATACGGTATCACGCAATTCCATGGCCAAATCCTCGATCAAACCGCCCAGCCCGGCACCATTTGCGGGGTTGCGGAAGCATGTCCTCATCTAAACACCGGCGGTCATTTGCGGCAGCACAAACAGCGACATTACCTTCCGCATTGGCGACAAATTGCGACATGCTCAATTCGCCCTCGCTGCCTATTCCGCTGGGAAATCCAACAGCTATTCAGCCCCGGAAATGACGTCGCATTATGACGCATGATAGCGCCTGCCCTCCTCTCCACCCATTAGAAAACGGGAGATGCGGCGCAACGGAGTATTAACGCGCCCTAAACTATATTGCGGGCACGACAGCAACGGGGGCGCTTCCGGTGGAGAAGGCGACACGCATACGCTATTTCGATGCGGCAAGGCATTCGGTCACGCCAATACGATCGAAGACCGCGCATTCTGACTTCCTGCGCACGGGTCGCATCAGCCGTTACGAAGAGCGCTGGCTGCCCCGGGAAAGGGTCTATTACAGCCATGACGAGGTGGCTGCGCTGACCCGGCGGAAGCTGGAAGCTGCCGCCGATGCCACCCACAGCCGTCTCAACTCCTTTCACCAGTCCATCCGTTTTCCAAAGATGGTTTTTCACCATCTGCTCAATGACCGGCCACATCTCGGCTATTGCCATGTCACGGCGGCGAAAACGAGCTTCGATGCCGAACGCCATGTGCTCTGGTCCTTCTATTTTGCGAATTTCTTTGCCGAACTGAGCGGGGCCGAAAACTTCTTCGAAAATATAGATGCGCGCTATTCGCGCATGTATTTCGCCGTCGCCATCAACGCGCTTCCCGATCGGGAGATCGCCATCGACACCTCCTTCCATCGTAGCGGCCTGCTATTCCAGACGCATGATCCGCGGGTGGCGCTGAAAAACGTGCTGATGCTCGGGGCGCGGTCCGAAGAGATGCGCAGGATCATCAGAGCGATATAAGGCAGGATTGCGCTTTCCATTCCGGCCCGAAATACGCTATTGAGCGGCCTGAAAGGCAGCATCATGGCGCGTCATATCAACATCGAAAACGAGCGGGAAACCGCCCTGCAGGCATCCGTTGCAGAGCTTGCGGACGGCAGGCCCATCGCACTGCCGACGGAAACCGTTTATGGCCTTGCCGCCGACGCCACCAATCCGGCGGCGATTACCCGTATTTACGAGACCAAAGGCCGGCCGCAGTTCAACCCGCTGATCTGCCACATGGCCGACATCGCCATGGCTGAGCGTTACGCGATTTTCGACCCGATATCGCGGAAACTCGCCGAGGCCTTCTGGCCCGGCCCGCTGACACTCGTTCTGCCGCTGAAACCGGAAAGCGACATTCATTCGCTGGCGACGGCCGGACTGGATACGGTCGGCATTCGCGTGCCGCAGGGTTTTGCCGGTGATCTCATCCGCCGGTTCGGCAAGCCGCTCGCCGCCCCCAGCGCCAATAGTTCCGGCAAGATCAGCCCGACGAGTGCCGCCCATGTGGAGGCCGATCTCGGGCAAAAGATCAATCTCATTCTCGATGGTGGTGCAGCCGCCGTCGGTGTCGAATCCACCATCGTCAAGGTGGAGGAGGACGGGCGGGTACGGCTGCTTCGCCCGGGCGGAATCGTCAGCGAGGAGATCGAGCGCGTTGCCGGCGTCAGGCTTGAGCGACCGAAAAAAGCGTCCGCCGCCATCGAAGCACCCGGAATGCTGGCCTCCCATTATGCGCCGGGCGCCAATGTCCGCCTCGGCACCACCTCGGTTCTGCCGGGTGAAGCACTCATCCGCTTCGGCGGCATTGCGGTTTCCGGTGAAGAGACCGCGCGCACCATTCTCGACCTCAGCCCTTCCGGCGATCTTGCCGAGGCCGCCGCCAACCTCTTTGATTATCTGAAAGCCGCCGATGCGAGCGGTGCGGACACCATCGCCATTACCGCCATTCCCACCCATGGTCTCGGAGAGGCGATCAACGACCGCCTTTCCCGCGCCGCCGCGCCGCGAGGCTGACGGCAACCACCCCTTTCGCCCATGTTTCCAAAGACAGCGAGACGCCGCCCATGACGACCACCGCCATCCCCTCCTCCGACATCCTCGACCGTTTCACCGCCATTGTCGGCGAAAAAAATGCGGTGCGCGACCCGGCGGAAATGGCGCCGCGTCTGGTGGAAAATCGCGGACTTTATCGCGGCGCCTCGCCACTGCTGCTCAAGCCCGGTTCGGTCGAAGAGGTTGCCGCCATCCTGAAACTCGCCAGCGAAACCGGCACGCCGATCGTGCCGCAAACCGGCAATACCGGCCTTGTGGGCGGCCAGACGCCACGCGTAGATGGCACCGATATCATCCTGTCGCTGGAGCGCATGAACCGCATCCGCGACATCGACCCCGTCGCCAACATCATCGTCGCCGATGCCGGCTGCATTCTCGATGACATTCACAAGGCCGCCGACACGGTGGAGCGAATGTTTCCGCTGTCACTCGGTTCGCAGGGTTCCTGCCGCATCGGCGGTAATCTCGCCACCAATGCCGGCGGCACGGCGGTGCTTGCCTATGGCAATATGCGCCAATTGTGCCTCGGGCTTGAAGTGGTGCTGCCGACGGGCGAAATCTGGAACGGGCTGCGCCGGCTGAAAAAGGACAATACGGGTTACGATCTGCGCGATCTCTTCATCGGTTCGGAAGGCACGCTGGGCGTCATCACCGGCGCGGTGCTGAAGCTTTTCCCCAAACCGCTTGGCCATCAGGTCGCTTTTGCCGGTCTTGCTTCGACCGAGGACGCCCTGAAACTGTTCGAAATGGCCTCCAATCTCTGCGGCACGGCGCTGACCGGTTTCGAACTCATGCCGCGAATCGGCGTCGAGTTCACCGCCAGGCATATTCCCGGCGTGCGCGACCCTCTGGGCCAGCCGCATGACTGGTACGCGCTCATCGACATCTCCACTTCCGATTCTGCGGAGACGGCGGATACGATGATACAATCGCTGCTGGAGCGCGGTTTTGAGGCCGGACTGGTTGAGGATGCGGTGATCGCCGCATCGGAAGCCCAGCGTCAGGCGCTGTGGCACATGCGTGAAAGCATGTCGGATGCGCAGAAGCCGGAGGGTGGATCGATCAAGCATGATGTTTCCGTTCCGGTGTCGAAAATACCGGAATTCATGGCGACGGCGGAAAAGGCTGTGCTTGCCGCCATTCCCGGCGCCCGCGTCTGCGCCTTCGGCCATCTTGGTGACGGCAACATCCACTACAACATCTCCCAGCCCATCGGTGCCGACAAGGCCGAATTCCTCGGTCGCTGGCGGGACATGAACGAGATCGTGCATGGCATCGTGCTGTCGTTCGGCGGGTCCATTTCGGCCGAACATGGCATTGGCCAGCTGAAACGGGATGAACTGGCCGCCATCCGGCCTGGCATCGAAATGGAGCTGATGCACCGCATCAAACACGCCTTCGACCCCGCGGGCATCATGAACCCCGGTAAGGTTCTGGCCGAGTAAACGAACGCGTTAAGCCAAGGCCCGCAGCGCCCAGGCAGGCACTATTTCGGCATTCAGCCGGCGCGGCTTCTGCCCGCCAACCAGTTGCGTCAGGCTCATGCCCGATTTGGCAATCGACAACGCATGTGTCTTGGGCAGGAGATATCCGTGTTCCAGCGGCTGCGCGCGGCGCAGCACACGGCTGAAAATATTCCGCCGGTGATAACGCGACGGCGAAAAGCGCGCAGGCTGGGGGCAGATCGCCACATATTCCAGAATTTCGTCGATCCAGCCCGCCTGGGGTCGAGCACCGGGCTCGATTAGCAGCAGCCAACCGCCACGCGCGGAGTGCAGGATCTCCTGAATGTCCCATTGTCCATAAAAACGGCAGCCGGCAGCATCGGCGACGCGCGACGACCCATCGCGCGAACCGTGATCGAGGATCACCACATCGCTCACAAGCCCTTCCACGGCACCGGTGACAAGCGCGGACAGCGTGTGCGCCAGTTCCGGTTCCTGATCCCGGCATTCCAT
>JAEXMK010000084.1 GCA_023444445.1 Pseudomonadota bacterium
GACTTCGTCGCCAGCAGCGCCGCCGCCCTCGTTCAGTGAGCGGACTTATAAGAGAACCTCACCAAACAAGTCAACACACCAAATTCGAAAAACTTACAAAATCATACAACAAATTGAATTTAAAAGGAAATTTCGAGTTCCGGCGTCTGTGGACCGCAAAAGGCCCGTAAACGTATCGGCTTTTGCACAGGAGAAGCGTGCCTGGAGCAATGCGGCAGGGTCTGCGCCTTCTTTTAGCCCGGTTCCTCACTAATTGCTTTGCTAACGAAGCGTTAAAATCAGGCCTGTTCGCGCAGGTCCTTATATAGCGCGCTGCAATGTAATTGCCTCGACGTCGATGGATTTGACTCAAGGCTTTGAAAGTTGCACACCTTCGCCTGAAGTTTCTGGAGAGCGCATGACCGACGGGGCACAGCTAGTATGACTGCGGATCGCAATGTGATCCGGTCGCTAGGTACGGAACCGCCAATTCTGGCGGAAGGCCGACGTGCACCCGATCGTCGTGAAATTTCGCTTCGGTGGCTCTCCGGCACATTCCTCACCGGCATCACCTCTTCCATATTGATGGGGGTTGCGCTGTTTGCGGCCCTCGACGGTCGCCAACAGCTTGCCATTCCCGCCGAAGCCTTCGCCAAGGCGGATATGGGCAACAATGCCACGGAGGCCGCCCGGCGCGGCACGCGCCTCGTCGCACCGAACATCGCGGCCCGACCGTCCGACCGTTCGATCATGGAAGTTTCCACCGTCATCAATGAAGGCGACAAGGAAGTGGTCCGCAAGGTCCCCTTCTCTCATGTGAAGATTCCGCTGGCTTCCAATTATGCCAAGCAGGATGACTATCCCGCCTTCGATCCTCTGAATATCTTTGCCAGCAATGACGACAAGGATGTTCCCACCCCGGCCGCGAGCCGCACGGGTACGATCTACGGCTCAGAGGTGGAATCCGAAGTCAGCCTGAAGACCGTCGCCTTTCCCGTCCAGCATTCCAAATATGCCTTTGCCGGCTCACTGAGCTTCGATGAGGTCGAGGAGGCGGTACGTTCGAACGGCTCCATCCTGACTGACGGTAACGAGCAGGTTGCTGCCCTCTATTACATCGACCCGCGCCGTTTCGATAATGATGAGGGTGACGTCGAAATTACCGCGGGCCTTGCTGCCCGCGTCGTTGAACAGAACATGTCGGTTTCCACCCCGCAATCGCCGTCCGCGCCCGTCAAGGAATATGCCGACGACGTGATCCCTTCCCGCCAGACCGAGACGATCGAAGCCGCCCTGTTCGGCGCCGGTTATTCGAAGGCGCAGTCGTCCGAGATTGCGAAGCTTCTGTCACCGCAGATCCAGTCGGAGAATGTCGAGAGCGGCGATGTGCTGCGCGTCGGCATTATCCAGGAAGACGAGAAAAGCGACATCGTCCGCGTGAGCCTTTACCGCAAGGGCCGCCACATGGTCACGATGGCCATCGACGACCGCAAGAATTTCGTCAAGGCCAGCGAACCGCCGAAGCTCGACGCGGTGGCGACCGCCTTCGACAGCACACCGGCACCGGCCGCCGGCCGCGATTTGCCCAGTGTCTATGACGGGGTTTATCGTGCGGCTCTCGCTTATGGCATGAACCAGAGCATGGTCTCGCAGCTGATCAAGCTCCTTGCCAGCAGCGTCGATTTCCAGGCGCAGCTGAAACCCACCGACACGCTGGAAGCCTTCTTTTCGGTGGAAGATGCGGACGGCAAGGCGACGGACAAATCCGAGCTTCTTTACGTCAACGCCAAGTTTGGTGACAACGAGACACGGTTTTACCGGTTCCAGAACCCGGATGACAACAGCGTCGATTACTTCGACGAGAACGGCAAGAGCATCCGGCAATTCCTGTTGCGCAACCCCGTCCCGAACGGCCGCATGACCTCCGGTTTCGGCATGCGCCGTCATCCTGTCCTGAAATTCAGCCGCATGCATACCGGTACCGACTGGGCGGCGGCCCGCGGCACGCCGATTATCGCGACCGGCAACGGCATCGTGGAAAAAGCCGGCTGGGCCTCCGGTTACGGCAATCAGACGCTGATCCGCCATGCCAATGGCTATGTTTCCTCCTATAACCACCAGAGCGCCATCGCCAAGGGCGTCACGGAGGGCTCCAAAGTCCGGCAGGGTCAGGTAATCGGTTATGTCGGTTCGACCGGCCTTTCGACCGGCGCGCATCTGCACTACGAGCTGATCGTGAACGGCACCAAGGTTGATGCGATGAAGGTGCGCCTGCCGGGCGGCAAGTCGCTTTCCGGTGTGGCGCTGGCGCGTTTCTCCGACGAGAGAAAACGCATCGACAATCTGCTCAACATCGATGAAAAACCCAATCAGGTGGCGAGCCGCTGATCCCCAGGGAATTTCCAACCGACAATTCCGACCAGATCAAATGAAAAGGGCTCCGTTTCCGGAGCCCTTTCGTTTTATGCCGCATCGGCCGTTTCGGTCTCGGCCTCACCCTTTGCGGGCTTGACCTTGAACAGAAGCCGGTCGGTGCCAGAGGTTACCTTGACCCGCGAACCATCGGGGATTTCACCGCCGAGGATCATCTCCGCCAGCCGGTCCTGAACCGATTTCTGGATCACCCGCTTCAGCGGACGCGCGCCATAAGCCGGATCGTAACCCTTGTTGGCAAGCCAGTTGCGGGCTTCCTCATCCAGTTCGAGCGTGATCTTGCGATCGGCCAGAAGAGAGACGAGACGCTTCAACTGGATTTCCACGATCGCACCCATTTCGTCGCGCCGCAGGCGGTGGAACAGGATGATATCGTCGATACGGTTGAGGAATTCCGGCCGGAAATGCGACCGAACCCGCTCCATCACCAGTTCGCGAACCGAATCCACATCGTCATTGTCGCCCATCTGCGTCATGAATTCCGAACCGAGGTTCGAGGTCATGATGATGATGGTGTTCTTGAAATCGACGGTGCGGCCCTGGCCATCCGTAAGGCGGCCATCATCCAGCACCTGCAGCAGGACGTTGAAGACATCCGGATGCGCTTTTTCGATCTCGTCGAACAGCACGACCTGATAAGGCCGGCGGCGAACCGCTTCTGTCAGGGCACCGCCCTCTTCGTAACCGACATAACCGGGAGGAGCACCGATGAGCCGGGCAACGGAGTGTTTCTCCATATATTCCGACATATCGAGGCGAACCATCGCGGTTTCGTCGTCGAACAGGAAGCGAGCTAGCGACTTGGTCAGCTCGGTCTTGCCCACGCCCGTTGGGCCGAGGAAGATGAACGAGCCGATCGGCCGGTTGGGATCCTGCAGGCCGGCACGCGAACGGCGAACCGCCTTGGAAACCGCCTGAACAGCCTCACCCTGCCCGACAACGGACTTGGCAAGTTCGTCTTCCATGCGCAACAGCTTTTCGCGCTGGCCTTCCAGCATTTTATCAACCGGAATGCCGGTCCAGCGGGAGACGACATGGGCAATATTGTCCGGCGTCACCACTTCCTGAACCATCGAACCGGCGCCGCTGCTATCGCGGGCTTCCGCCGCAGCCAGTTCCTTTTCGAGGCCCGGAATGATGCCATAGGTCAACTCGCCGGCACGCTGGAACTGACCGTTACGCTGAGCGATCGCCAGTTCGTTGCGGGCTTCATCCAGCCGCTTCTTGAGATCAGCGGCATGGCCAAGCTTCTGCTTTTCCGCCTGCCAGCGGGCCGTCAGTGCATCTGCCTTTTCTTCCGTATCGGCCAGTTCATCCTCGAGCTTCCTCAAACGATCAACGGAGGACTGGTCCGTCTCCTGCTTCAGGGCTTCGCGCTCGATCTTCAGCTGAATGATGCGGCGATCCAGTTCGTCCAGTTCTTCCGGCTTGGAATCCACCTGCATACGAAGACGCGAGGCGGCCTCGTCCATAAGGTCGATTGCCTTGTCGGGCAGGAACCGGTCGGTAATGTAGCGGTTGGAAAGCGTCGCAGCCGCAACCAGGGCCGAATCCGAGATGCGGACCTTGTGGTGCTGTTCGTATTTTTCCTTCAAACCGCGCAGGATCGAAATCGTATCCTCAACGGTCGGTTCATCCACCAGAACGGGCTGGAACCGGCGGGCAAGGGCCGGATCCTTTTCCACATGCTTGCGATATTCATCAAGCGTGGTAGCGCCAACGCAGTGCAGCTCGCCGCGGGCAAGCGCGGGCTTCAGCAGATTGGACGCGTCCATTGCGCCATCGGCCTTACCGGCGCCAACCAGCGTGTGCATCTCATCGATGAACAGGATGATGCCGCCGTTTTCGGCCTGCACTTCATTGAGCACAGCCTTCAGGCGTTCTTCGAATTCACCGCGATATTTCGCACCGGCGATCAGCGCGCCCATATCGAGCGCCATCAGCTTCTTGTCTTTCAGGCTCTCAGGCACGTCACCATTGACGATGCGCAGCGCAAGACCTTCCGCAATCGCCGTTTTACCGACGCCGGGTTCACCGATCAGCACGGGATTGTTCTTGGTACGGCGAGACAGCACCTGAATGGTACGGCGGATTTCATCGTCGCGACCGATAACAGGGTCCAGCTTGCCTTCACGGGCCTCTTCCGTCAGGTCGCGCGCATATTTCTTCAGCGCGTCAAAGCCCTGTTCGGCATTGGCGCTGTCGGCTGTGCGGCCCTTGCGGATATCATTGATGACCTGATTGAGCGCCTGTGCGGTCGCACCTGCCTTTTTCAGGGAAACCGAGGTGGAGGCGGAGCTTTCGATCGCGAGCGCCTGCAAGAGACGCTCGACGGTCACGAAACTGTCGCCAGCCTTCTTGGCAAGATCTTCTGCGGTTGAAAACACCTTGGCGAGCGGAGCCGTCAGCGCAAGGCCGCCATTGCCGCCGGAAACCTTGGGCAATTTTGCAAGGGCCGCGTCATTGGCGAGACGCGCTTCCTTGGCGTCGCCCCCCGCACGCTCGATCAGCGATGCGGCCATGCCCTGCTCATCATCGAGCAGAACTTTCAGAACGTGTTCCGGCGAGAACTGCTGATGGTTTTCGGCCAGCGCAAAAGTCTGCGCCGATTGCAGGAAACCGCGAACGCGCTCGGAGTATTTTTCAATATTCATAGTCGAACCTCCATAGACCGGCCCGCCCGCTTTCGGCACGGCTCCGGGTGTTAGGGTTGAGGCTCCCTCAAAGGCAAGCCCCGCTACGACAACCGTGTTCAAAGGATTTCACGATTGCCGCCTCTTGACGGTCGGTCGCCGACAAATGCGGCTTCCGTCCTTCCTGCACGAATATGGGAAGGATTTTCATCGGTTTAAAGGGGACAAAATCCACCGTTGGGGGAATTTTCATGCGAACTGACAGGCGTCAATTCGCCCGTCCAATCATTTCCCTGCGGGCGGAAGATTGTTCATCGCCGATCACCAAAAACAAAAAACTCCGGCAGGCCGGAGTTTTTCAATCGCAGAGTGATTTTGTAGACGCTGCTTATTCGGCAGCGTTCTCAAGCGTCGCTGGCGCATCTTCACCGGCCGGCGCATCTTCGCCTTCGGCACCTTCCGCAGCGGCGGCGCGGCGCGGGCGGCGCGGACGCGGACCCGTTGCACGGCGCGTCTTCGGAGCACGTTCAGCCGCCGGAGCTTCCGCCTGTTGCTGCTCTTCCTCAACGGCCACTTCCATGGGCGTGCCTTCGATGACGGGTTGCGGCGCCTGGCTGGCATCGTAGACCGGCGGCTGCTGTTCAGCGGCCACCTGCGGCTGACGCGGCTGACGCTCCTGCCGTTCGCGGCGATCGGGACGCTCACGACGCTCCTGGCGCGGTTCATTCCGCTCGGTACGCTCCTGGCGTTCCGGTTGCTGCGCGCGCTCGGCCTGTTCGGCCTGCTGCGGTGCAACGACGTTATCGTCGCCGTCGTTCATATCCATCTCGTCGCCATCCGCGGCATTGTATTCGCCGCGGTCGTCGCGCTGGAAGCGTTCCTGCATCTGGGCCTGAGCCGAAGCAATGATGCGGTTGTAATGTTCAGCGTGCTGCAGATAGTTCTCAGCGATCACGCGGTCGCCGGAACTCTGGGCGTCGCGCGCCAGAGCCGCGTATTTTTCCGCTATGTGCTGGGCTGTGCCACGGATTTTAACATCGGGGCCGGAACTGTCATAAGTCCTGGTGAGCGG
>JAEXMK010000040.1 GCA_023444445.1 Pseudomonadota bacterium
TCAGGGCTGGTCAAAGCCCGTTTGGGCATGTATAAGCGCGCCAAATTTCCGATATCGAGACACCCGACATTCGGCCTTTGGTTCTGGCCGGTTCCGTTGTTTCGCCGCTAAAGTGGAGTAACAAAAATGGCTGTACCTAAAAGAAAAACAAGCCCGTCCAAGCGTGGCATGCGCCGCTCGGCTGATGGTCTCAAGTCTGCAACCTATGTTGAAGACAAGAACTCCGGCGAACTGCGCCGTCCGCACCATATCGATCTGAAGACCGGTATGTATCGCGGCCGTCAGGTTCTGACGCCGAAGGAAAGCGCATAAGCTTTTCCGACATCATATTTGCAAAAAACCGGTCCTCGTGGCCGGTTTTTTGTTTTCAGGACTGTTCGGCCGTCTTTTCCGCTCACTTGGAAAATTCCGCCGCTCCTCCTACACTCTTTCAGGGAGAGTGGGTTTGTGGCCCGCAGCAGGAGGGGAGCTTCGGTGAAATATCGCTGGGTTTTGTTGATATTTCTCGGCCTCGGTCTCGGTCTCGGCTATGGCGCGGTGACCAGAGGCGGCGGCATCATCGCGGAAAGCTATTTCGGCGAAATGTCCGATCAGGGCCGAACGACGCTCCGGCTCGCCGTCTCGGCACTCGGCGGGCTCTTGAGCCGCTATGAGCCACTTCCCGCGCTGATTGCCGATCATGACGACATTGAGGAACTGGTCGCGCATCCGAAGGATGAAACCCTGCGCCAGCGCGCCAATGTCTACCTCAAATCCATCAATACACTGCTGGAATCGTCCGATATCTATATCATCACGCTGGATGGGGAGACCATCGCGGCCAGCAACTACGATGGGCCGACGAGTTTTGTCGGCGAGAATTTCAGTTACCGGCCCTATTTTCAGGATGCTGCCAGGGGTTTCCAGTCGCGCTTTTTTGCGCTCGGCACCACCTCCCACAAGCGTGGTTATTATTTCTCCGCGCCGATTCTCTTCAATGAAGAGATCAAGGGTGTCATCGTTTTCAAGGTGGATATTGAAGGCATAGAGGCGTCTTTCGGTGATGGCGAAAACCGCATTCTGGTTTCGGATCCGGAAGGCATCATCTTCATGACCGGTACACCGCAATGGCTTTATTCCGGCCTCATGCCGTTGACGCCGGAGAGGCTGGCGCGCACTGAAGCCTCCCGCCGCTATGCCAATGCAACCCTCACGGAACTGCCGCTGAAAAATGGCAATTTCGGCTCGCACCGGCTGATGACGATCACCCAGAATGATGGCGAGAGGGAATATATGGTCCTGTCGCAGCCGATGCCGGATGCGGGCTGGACCGTCAGCGTGCTGATGGATACGGGTTCGCTGCGTACGCAGGTCAAGACGGCGATGATTGCCATCATTCTCTGCCTGTGCCTCGCTGCGGCGCTGGTTGCCGTCATGCTGCAGCGGCGGCGGCGTCTGCGCGAACGCCTGACCCACCAGGCGGAAGCGCAGGCGGAACTGGAGCGCCGGGTGGAGGAGCGCACGGCCGATCTGGCGCGGGTCAATCAGGAAATCGAACACGAAATCGCCGAACGCCGCCAGACCGAAAAGCAGTTGCGCAAGATGCAGAACGATCTGGTGCAGGCGGGCAAGCTAGCGGCACTGGGGCAGATGTCGGCGGCGTTGTCTCATGAATTCAATCAGCCGCTGGCCGCCGCCAAGAACTATGCTGAAAACGCCTCGCTTCTGGTGGAGCGTGGGCGTCTGGACGACGTGACGGAAAATCTCAGGCGCATTTCCGGCCTGATTGATCGTATGGCGTCGATTAGCAAACATCTGAGGAATTTTGCCCGCAAGCCCAACGAGAAAACGGCAGCGGTGGGGCTGGAAACCGTACTTCGCGATACGCTCGAAATCGTCGGTGCGCGGCTGAAGGCGGCCGATGCAATGCTGGATGTCGATCTTGGCCCAGTGCCGCTTGCGGTGAAAGCCGGTTCGGTTCGGCTGCAGCAGGTACTCGTCAACATCATTTCCAATGCAGCCGATGCGGTGGAAGGGCGCGAAGATCGCCGCATCTCCCTGCAGGCCTTGCAACATGGTCAGGTGGTATCGATTGTCATTCGCGACCATGGCCCCGGCGTGCCGGCGGCGATTTCGGAACGCATCTTCGACCCGTTCTTCACGACCAAGGGTGTGGGCCGCGGCCTCGGTCTTGGTCTTTCCATCTCCTACAATATCATCAAGGATTTCGGCGGCCAGCTGCGGGTTAGAAACCATGAAGACGGCGGCGCGGAATTCGAGATCGAATTGCCGGCCGCCGACTGGCGATTGGAGGCGGCTGCGGAATGACCACCTCGCGCGTGCTGTTGATCGATGACGAAGAGGAGCTGCGCTTTTCCACCGCGCAAGCACTCGAGCTTTCGGGTTTTGCCGTTACCATGCTGGCGAGTGCCGAACATGCGCTGGAGCTTATCGGCTACAGCTTCGACGGTGTTGTGGTCAGTGATATCCGCATGCCCGGCATGGATGGCATGACGCTGCTGCAGAAGGTGCGCGAGCTTGACCCGGAAATACCCGTCATCCTGATGACGGGCCATGGCGATGTGCAGCTTGCCGTCAATGCCATGCGCAACGGTGCTTATGACTTCATCGAAAAGCCCTTCACGCCGCAATATCTCGCTGGCATCATCAAAAGAGCCAATGACCGGCGGGCGCTAGTGCTCGAAAATCGCCGCCTGAAGGCCGTGGCCGGCAAACATGACGATCTAGAAACGCGTCTGCCCGGCAGAACCCAGGTGATGGTCGATCTGCGATACCGCATCCGCGCCATTGGCGCGACGGATGCCGATACGCTGATCGTCGGCGATACGGGGGCGGGCAAGGAGGTTGTGGCGCGGGCGCTGCATGATATCAGCGCCAGAGCCAACCGGCCCTTCGTTGCGATCAATTGCGCTGCCCTTCCGCAGACGCTGATCGAAAGCGAATTGTTCGGCCATGAGGCCGGTGCATTTCCGGGCGCGCTGCGTTCACGTTATGGCAAGTTCGAACATGCCCGCGGCGGGACCATCCTCCTGGATGAAATTGGCTCCATGCCCTTCGAGTTGCAGGGGCGCTTCCTGCGGGTCTTACAGGAGCGGGTAATTACCCGCCTCGGCTCCAATGAGACGGTCGAGCTCGATGTCCGCTTCATCGCCACCAGCAAGGTGGATCTGGAGCAGGAAGTCGCTGCCGGCCGGTTCCGTGCCGATCTTCTGTATCGCCTGAACGTGGCGACGCTTCTCGTGCCGTCGCTTTCGCAGCGGAGTGCGGACATACCGCTGCTCTTCCTGCATCTGGTGCGGGAGGCAGCAGCCCGCTACGGGCGGGAAGATATGGACGTGCCGCAGCATCTGCTTTCCGCCGTTTCGCTGCGGGAATGGCCGGGCAACGTGCGGGAATTGCGCAATGCAGCGGATCGTTTCGTGCTCGGTCTGGAAAGCGATGTGTCCGAGATGTCGCTGGCGCTTCATGATGACGGCACCTCGACGCTGGCGCCGCGGGTTGCGGCTTATGAAAAAAGCCTGATCGCGCATGCCATTGCCGTGCATGGCGGAAATCTCAAATCCGTCTATGAGAGCCTCGGCATTTCACGCAAAACGCTTTACGAAAAAATGCAGAAATACGGGTTGCATCGGCACATGACAGAGGTCTGATGGGTGGATTTCCACCCATGGATAAAGCCCTATGGGTTGAAATCCACCCATTACCATTCACGACGGCGATAAAATTGGACGCTGCAATGAGACCGCCGTTGCTGAACGGCAATCCCGGATCGCAAATATCGTCACCCCGGCCGCCATGGAGGAGCATGCGCGGCTGAAGTGGCGATCATTTTCATCCGGGAGGAATCGATGAAAATACTGAAGACAGTTACCGGCCTTGCCGCCGCCGCTGCCGTTTCCCTTTTTGCGCTGTCCGCATCCGCTCAGACCTATCCCGAGCGAAACATCACCATGGTCGTGCCTTTCTCGGCTGGCGGCCCAACGGACACGGTCGCGCGTCTTGTGGCTGAATCCATGTCGAAGGATCTCGGCCAGCAGATCATCGTTGAAAATGTCGGCGGTGCTGGCGGCACGCTTGGCGCCGGCCGCGTCGCCTCCGCTGATCCCGATGGTTACACCGTCCTTCTTCACCATATCGGCATGGCGACCAGCGCCACGCTCTACCGCAAGCTCGCTTACGATACGACGAACGCTTTCGAATATGTCGGTCTGGTGACCGAAGTGCCGATGACAATCCTGTCGCGCAAGAACCTTGAAACCACGGATCTCAAGGGGCTGATCGATTACGCCAAGGCGAACAAGGACAAGGTCACCGTTGCCAATGCAGGCATCGGCGCCGCTTCGCATTTGTGCGGCATGCTGTTCATGAGCGCCATCGAGACCCCACTGGTCACCGTTCCCTACAAGGGCACAGGTCCTGCCATGACCGATCTGCTCGGCGGTCAGGTCGATATCATGTGCGACCAGACCACCAACACCACCAAGCAGATCCAGGGCGGAACCGTCAAAGCATATGCCGTGACCACGCCGAAGCGGTTGGACGTTTTGCCTGACGTGCCCACCGTCGTTGAAGCGGGCCTGCCGAAGCTTGAGGTGGGTATCTGGCACGGTATCTACACGCCGAAGGGCACACCCGCCGAAATCAACGAAAAGCTCTCCAAGTCGCTGCAGGTGGCGCTGAAGGACAAGAATGTCGCGGCCCGCTTTGCCGAACTCGGCACCACGCCCTCGTCGGAAAGCGATGCAACGCCGGCGGCGCTGAAGGCCAAGCTTGAAAGCGAAATCGCCCGCTGGAAGCCGGTGATCGAAGCTGCCGGCCAATATGCCGACTGATGAACGCGGAAGGACCGGCGG
>JAEXMK010000108.1 GCA_023444445.1 Pseudomonadota bacterium
ACCTTCTCCCCGGCGGGGAGAAGAAACCCGGAGCGATGGCTCCGTCCACCTTACGTGCTTGCAGGAAGGGTGAGGCGGCGCGGCACATTTCTTCTCCCCGCCGGGGAGAAGGTGGCGCGCTGCGCCGGATGAGGGGGCTCGGCCGCATGGATACGTCCTCCCTCACACCTTCTTCAACCGTTCCACCGCCATCAGCACCCGCTCCGGCGTTGCCGGCGCGTCAAGCCGCGGGCAGACCTTGTAATCGGCCACCGAGGCGACCGCCATGGAGAGCGCTTCGAGAACCGAGATGGCCAGCATGAAGGGAGGTTCGCCCACGGCCTTGGAGCGGCCGATGGTGGGTTCGGCATTTTCCGACCATTCCGCCAGCCTGACGTTGAAGCTCTTCGGCCGGTCGGAGGCGAGTGGGATTTTGTAGGTGGAAGGCGCGTGGGTACGCAGTCGCCCCTTGCCATCCCACCACAATTCTTCCGTCGTCAGCCAGCCCATGCCCTGCACGAAGGCGCCCTCGATCTGGCCAATATCGATGGCTGGATTGAGCGATTTGCCGACATCGTGGAGGATATCGGTGCATTCCATCAGGTATTCGCCGGTCAGCGTATCGATGGATACTTCCGAGCAGGCTGCGCCATAGGCGAAATAATAAAACGGCGTGCCACGACCGGCGGCGCGATCCCAGTGGATTTTCGGCGTCTTGTAAAAACCGGCGGCGGAAAGCTGCACGCGGGCGAAATAGGCCTTTTTGATGAAGTCGTTAAAGGCGATTTCTTCGAGGCCGATGCGCACACGGTTCGGCAGGAAGACGACTTCCTCTTCCGGCACGTTCCAGTTCTCGGCAGCGAATTTGATCAGGCGTTCGCGAATCTGGCGGGCGGCGTCATAGGCGGCCATGCCGTTAAGGTCGGTGCCTGACGAGGCGGCGGTGGCTGACGTGTTCGGCACCTTGCCCGTGGTCGTGGCTGTTATCTTCACCCTGTTGATATCCACCTGGAAGGCATCGGCCACCACCTGCGCCACCTTGGTGTAGAGGCCCTGGCCCATTTCGGTGCCGCCATGGTTCAGGTGAATGGAGCCGTCATTATAGATATGCACCAGCGCACCGGCCTGATTGAAGGCGGTCATGGTGAAGGAGATGCCGAATTTGACAGGCGTCAGTGCAATGCCCTTGCGGATGATCGGGCTGGTCTTGTTAAACTCGACAATGGCCTGCCTGCGTGCGCGATAATCGCTGGAGCTTTCCAGCTCCTCGACAACGCGGGCGATGATGTTGTCCTCGACTTCCTGATGATAGGGCGTCGTGGTGCGGCCGGAGCCGGTCTCGCCGTAGAAATTCAGCTTACGGATATCGAGTGGGTCCTTGCCGACGGCATAGGCTATTTCTTCGATGAACCGTTCCGCCCCCAGCATGCCCTGCGGGCCGCCGAAACCGCGAAAAGCGGTGTTGGAGACGGTGTGGGTTTTCAGCGGCCGCGAGGTAAGGTGCACATGCGGATAGAAATAGCTGGAATCCGCATGGAACAGCGCGCGGTCCGTCACCGGGCCGGAAAGGTCAGAGGAAAAACCGCAGCGGGCGGCATAGGTGGCGTCGACGGCGTGGATGCGGCCCTCATCATCGAAGCCCAGCTCGTAATCGACGCGGAAATCGTGGCGTTTGCCTGTTCCCGTCATGCCCGCGTCGCGGTCGGGCCGATTTTGCACGGCCCGGTTCAGCTTCTTGGCGGCGATGGCGCAGAGAGCGGCGAACTGGTTGCCCTGCGTTTCCTTGCCACCGAAGCCGCCGCCCATGCGGCGCACCTGCACCGTCACGGCATTGGACGGCACCTGCAGGATGTGGCTGACAATGTGCTGGATTTCGCTCGGATGCTGGGTGGAACTCCAGACCGTCACCTCGTCATCCTCGCCCGGAACGGCCATGGCGATGTGGCTCTCGAGATAAAAATGCTCCTGCCCGCCGATCCGCATCGTGCCGGTGAGGCGGCGGGGTGCGACATCCATTTCGATCTTGGCATCGCCGCGCTTCAGCGTCATCGGATCGATGACGAGCGCGCCGCCGTTTTCAATCGCCGTATCGATGTCGGTGAAATGCGGCAGATCCTTATAGGTGATCTTGGCCTTGCGGGCCGCCTTTCTGGCGATATCGCGGGTTTCGGCGAAAACCGCGAAGATCGGCTGACCGTGGAATTCGACCGTTGTCTCGGCAAGCAAAGGTTCGTCGTGACGACCGCCGGACGAGACGTCGTTTTCGCCGGGTACGTCCTTACCGGTCATGACCCAGAACACGCCCGGCGTGGCTTCCACCTCGGAAAGGTCCATCGAGAGGATTTCCGCATGGGCGCGGTCCGCCATGCCCAGCGCGCCGTGGATCAGTCCGGCGGGTTCGGGGATATCGTCGATGTATTCGGCGCTGCCGGTCACATGCTTATGGGCGGAATCGTGCCGGAGCGAGGTGTGCATCGGACCGTCGATTTCTGTTTTGGTCTTGTCGAAGCTTGTGGTGTCCATGGTTCAAGCTCCTTCTTGGTGAATTATGGCATATGACAGCGATGATAGTCCCTCATTCCTGTGCTTGTCACAGGAATCCAGCCAGCCCAAGTCCTTGGGCTGATAAGAGTCTTTCGCCACGCAGACGCGCGTCTGCTGGATTCCTGTGACAAGCACAGGAATGAGGGAGGATGCGGGTGTCGCCATCGCCATCGTCACGCCTCCTCCAGCAAGAAACGGCTGAGTTCCTGCTTCTCCCCGGAGGTCTCCAGAAAGAACCGCGTCAGCAAATTCTTGGCAGTGAGTTGCCGATATTCGGCGGTCGCCCGCCAGTCGGTCAGCGGTGTGAAATCCTCGTCCAGCACATCGCGCGACGCGTCGATGGTATCCTGCGACCACGCCTTACCGAGAAGCGCTGCCTCCAGATGTGCAGCGCGTTTGGGCGTACCGGCCATGCCACCAAAGGCGATGCGGATGTCTTCGACCGCGCCATCGGCATCAAGCGTCAGATTGAAGGCGGCGCAGAGCGCGGAGATATCCTCGTCGCGGCGCTTGGAAATCTTGTAGACGGCGTAGTGACTTCCCGGGGTCTGGAACGGAATGAAAAGCTTTTCGACGAATTCGCCGCTCAGCCGGTCCTGTTTGCCGTAATCGATGAAATAGCTTTCCAGCGGCACGGTGCGGCTGCCGGATGACGAGCGCAGGGTGAGTGTGGCCCCGAGCGCGATCAGCGCCGGTGGTGTGTCGCCGATGGGCGAGCCATTGGCGATGTTGCCGCCGATGGTGCCCATATTGCGCACCTGCTCGCCGCCAAGGCGGTCGAACAGTCGTGCAAGCGGCGGGAAATGCTCTGCCATGGTCTTGAACGCCTGGCTGTAGGTGACGCCGGCGCCCAGCGTGATGCCTTCTTCATCCACGGCGATTGTCTGCAAATCCCCGAGATTGTTGATGAAGATAACGGGGTTCAGCGCCCGCATCTGCTTTGTGACCCACAGGCCGACATCGGTAGAGCCCGCAACGATGGTGGCCTTCGGCTCGGCGGCGTAAATCTCGGTCAGTTCGGCCAGTGTCGCTGGAATGATGGTGCGGTCCTCGCCGTGGGTGACGGTGATCGTCTCGTTTTCACTGACGGCCCAGAGCCTTGCCATGATATCGGTGCGGTCCCGTTGCAGCGGGTCGAAGAGCGCGCTCGGGCGGGCGGCGGCGATTTTTTCGGCGGCCTTCACGATCGGCTCGTAACCCGTGCATCGACAGAGATTGCCTTGCAGCGCCTTTTCAATATCGGCGCGGCCGGGGTTTTCGCTGGTCAGCCACAGGCCGTAAAGCGACATGATGAAGCCCGGCGTGCAGAAACCGCATTGCGAGCCGTGAAAATCCACCATGGCCTGCTGTACGGGGTGCAACGTGCCGTCGCGGGCGGCCAGATGCTCCACCGTGACGACATGGGTGCCATGCAGCGAGCCCAGAAAACGGATGCAGGCATTGACGCTTTCATATCGCAGCGAACCGTCCAGCAGCCGCCCGACCAGCACCGTGCAGGCGCCGCAGTCGCCTTCCGCGCAGCCTTCCTTGGTCCCGGTCAACCGCCTGCTGATGCGGAGGTAATCGAGAAGCGTATCCGTTGGTCCGAAATCCCTAAGCGAGATGGTTTCGCTGTTGAGGATGAAGCTGATCGCGTCTTTCATGCAATGCCTTGCTGTTTTGACCGGCTGACGAGCCGGTTTCTTGTCATTATCCCGATACATCTATGCACGCCCTTGCGCGCATATCGATTTCCGTTTTGGCAATTCATTGTTTCCATAAGGGAAAGAAAATCCGGCAATTATTGCGCCGTCCAGCCGCCATCCACGGAAATATGCGTGCCGGTGATATTACTTGCCGCGTCACTTGCCAGAAATAGGGCCGCGGCGGCCACATCATCGACGGTGACGAATTGCTTGGTCGCCTGCAACTCCAGCATCACGTCGTTTTTTACCGCCTCTTCGCTGATGCCGCGCACCTTGGCCATCTCAGGTATCTGCTTTTCGACGAGCGGTGTCAGCACATAGCCGGGACAGATGGCGTTGACGGTGACGCCGGTCTGCGCCAGCTCCAGCGCCGCTGTCTTCGTCAGGCCCATGATGCCGTGTTTGGCCGCCACATAGGCCGATTTGAACGGCGAGGCGACGAGGCCATGGGCCGAGGAAATGTTGATGATGCGGCCTTTGCCGGCCTTCTTCATAATGGGTATCGCCGCGCGCATTGTATGGAAGGAACTGGTCAGATTGATGGCGATTATCCAGTCCCATTTTTCCGTCGGAAATTCCTCGATGGGCGCGATATGCTGAATGCCGGCATTGTTGATGAGAACATCCACGGAGCCGAGCTTTTCATGGGAGGAATTGATGAGGTCGGCAATCTCGTCCGGTTTCGTCATATCGGCGGAGTGGTAAAGCACGCGCCCGCCGCTTTCTGCTTCCAGCAGAAGGCGCAGTTTTTCAATCTCGTCTTCGTCGCCGAAACCGTTCAGCACGATATTGGCGCCTTCCCTCGCAAATCTCTGGGCAATGCCAAGGCCGATACCGCTTGTGGAGCCTGTCACGATAACTGTCCGATGCATGCTTTCCCCTTTTTGCATTACTTCGCACATGTTTAAGCAGCCTATGCCCAAAGGGGGCGGGCTGGCAATCGCCATTTAGGATTGAGGGTGCAAGGCGCTTCGTGTGGCCGCGGTCATCGATTTTTTCGACGCTAAACTTCCAGATTTTAGGTTTGTCTGAATGACCCTCCGTGCCTATCTCTCATGCAAGCAAACAGAGGTATCGTTTATGGAACTCGGTCTTTACACATTCGCGGATGTCAATCCCAATCCCGTCGATGGCCGTGGGCCGGAAGGCGCGCGCCGTCTGAAGTATCTTCTCGAGGAAATAGAGCTTGCCGACCAGGTCGGGCTCGATGTTTTCGGGCTGGGCGAGCATCACCGCCCTGACTATGTCGCCTCCTCGCCCTCAACGGTGTTGGCTGCGGCAGCGGTAAAGACAAAGAACATTCGGCTTACGAGCGCCGTTTCGGTGCTGAGCTCGGATGATCCGGTGCGGGTGTTCCAGCAGTTCTCGACCGTCGATCTTCTCTCGAACGGCCGCGCCGAGATCATGGCCGGGCGTGGTTCCTTCATCGAATCCTATCCGCTGTTCGGTTACGATCTCGAAGATTACGACGTTCTCTTCGCCGAAAAGCTGGATCTGCTGCTGGCGTTGCGCGAACAGGAAATCGTTACCTGGTCCGGCACCAAACACCCGGCCATCAATGGCCGCGGCGTCTATCCGCGTCCGTTGCAGGAGCGTCTGCCCGTCTGGATCGCCGTTGGCGGCACGCCGCAATCGGTGGCGCGGGCTGGCGCCATGGGGCTGCCGGTGGCGCTTGCCATCATCGGTGGCGAATATCGCCGCTTCGCACCGCTGTTCGATCTCTATCATGAGGCTGCGCGCCGCGCGGGTCAGGAGAAAACGAAACTGCGCACCAGCATCAATGTGCACGGCTTCATCGCTGACACCACCGACAAGGCGGCCGACCAGTTTTACGGGCCGCAGGCGGAAGTGATGAACCGCATTGGCCGCGAGCGCGGCTGGGGACCGACGAACCGTGCGCATTTCGATGCGGCGCGCGGGCCGGAGGGCAATCTCTTCCTTGGCGAACCGGAACTGGTGGCGGAAAAGATCATCAAGGCGCATGGTGTCTTCAAAAATGATCGCTTCCTGCTGCAAATGGCCATCGGCCTGATGCCGCATGATCAGATTATGCGCGGCATCGAGCTTTATGGTACGAAAGTCGCCCCGATCGTCAGAAAAGAATTGACGGGGAGTGCCGATACAGTGAAAGCCACGGCCTGATGATTACCAAGGCGGGCGTTTTCAGACCCGCCGGACAGAATAATGGACAGAGACATGGTCATTTCCACCGAAGAAGAACTTGATCTGCTGAAGGACATCGGCCGCCTCTGTGCGGTCGCCATGCAGACCATGGCGGACGCGCTGGAACCCGGCATCACCACGGCCGAGCTGGATGCGATCGGTCGCAAGGTGCTGGAAGGTAATGGCGCGCAATCTGCTCCGGAGTTCTGCTACAAGTTTCCCGGTGCGACCTGCATCAGCGTGAACGAAGAAGTGGCGCACGGTATTCCGGGACCGCGCATCATCAAGGCGGGCGATCTCGTCAATATCGATGTTTCGGCCGTCAAGAACGGTTTCTTTGGTGATACGGGTTCGTCTTTCGCCGTGCCGCCGGTGAAAAAGGAAATTGAGCGGCTGTGCCGCGATGGCAAACGCGCCATGTGGACGGGCTTGCAGCAGGTAAAAACCGGCCGTCCATTTGCCGATATCGGCAATGCCATTGGCGCTTTTGCCAAAAAGAACCGCTACACGCTGATCACCAATCTCGCCAGCCACGGCATTGGCCGTTCGTTGCATGAAGAGCCGAAGGAACTGGCGACGTGGCCGGATAAGCACGAGCGGCGTATCATGCAGGAAGGCATGGTGTTCACCGTCGAGCCGTTTCTTTCCACGGGGGCTTATTGGGCGGAGGATGGCGATGACGATCCGTGGACGCTCTACAGCGATCCGAGTGCGCCGACGGTGCAATATGAACACACCGTGGTTGCGACCAAGAACGGGCCGCTGGTGCTGACGCTCGCGGAGTGAGGAGAGCATTGCTGACGTTTGCGATGCCCCGGCGCATAGCCCGCCTAGCGTTGCGGACTTGCCGTATTCAAAACTCTTCCATCTCCTCATCCCTGTGCTTGTCACAGGGATCGAGCCAGCCCAAGTCCTTGGGCTGAAAGGAGTCTTTTCGCCGCGCGGACGCGCGTCGGCTGGATTCCTGTGACCGGCACAGGAATGAGGGTTGGAGGGCCCGGCGCGGTATCCGTCACCTTGGGTTTTGCACCGATAACGACCGCTTATAACGCCGATCAAAATAACTCGCTTGTCCAGTATCCACCGCGTTGCGATAAGCCAGACATGAGCATCGACAAGCCACTTTCCGCCAGACATCTGACCGCCCTCGGCCTTGCCGGCGCGCTGATGATGGCCTCCGCCATGGGTTTCGGCCGTTTTTCCTTCACGCCCATCCTGCCCGGCATGATGGCGGATGTTCCGCTTTCGGCGGGGGATGCGGGCATCGTGGCTGCTGGCAACTTCGCCGGATATCTTACGGGTGCGGTTCTCGCCGCCTCCTCCTGGGGATCGGGACGGGAGCGGGTGGTTGCCCTTTGCGGCCTGTTCTCCACGGCTGCGCTGCTACTTGCCATGGCCGCTTTCAACTCGGTCGCGGCCTTCACCGTCATCCGGTTTCTGGCGGGCGTCGCCAGCGCGATGACCATGATCTTCACCTCGCAGATCGTTATTGGCCACGCCGCAAAAGCCGGCAGGGACAGCGTGCAGGCGCTGCATTATGGCGGAGTTGGCGCCGGTATCGCGATTTCCTCGCTTGCGGTCTATCTGATCGGCGTGGTCTTTGATGGCGGCGGGTCCTCGTGGAGAGAGGAGTGGATTGCCGGTGCCATCTTTTCCTTCGTTACGTTTCTTCTTGTTTTCCGAGTGCTGCCCGCGGGCCCGCCGCGGCATGCGTCTTCAGCGGCAGAGCCGGCGCTTGTCTGGACCCGGCCACTGTTCCTGACGACGCTGGCCTATGGGCTGTTCGGTTTCGGTTACGTCATCACCGCTACCTTCATCGTGGCGATTGCGCGCATGGCGGCGGCAGGCGCTTTCGTGGAATTCCTGGCCTGGTTCGTTACCGGCTGTGCCGCGGCCGTTTCGCTCTTCATCTGGAAACCGGTTTTGAGGTCACAGGGGCTGAAGCGGGCTTTCGTGATCGTTCTCGCCGTCGAGGCCGTGGGTGTCTTTGCCTCGGTGATGCTGCCGCCGGTGGCTGGTGTGCTGGCCGGAGGTCTGCTCCTCGGGCTGACCTTCATGGTCATCACCGCCTATGGCCTGCAGCTCGGCCGGGAATTTGCGGGCCCAAGCCCGCGCCGCGCCTTTGCCCTGATGACGGCGGCTTTCGGCACCGGCCAGATCATTGGGCCGCTGGCCGCCGGCTGGATTGCCGAGGTGACGGGTAGTTTCACGGCACCCAGCATTCTCGCCTCCGCCGTGCTGGTCGTTAGCATTTTGCTGATGCTGCCGGTGCTTGCCGCTCAGGGGCGAGGTTAGGCCTGCCATCCACATTTTTATCCGTCCCGGGTGGCATAGGCGATGTTTTGTGGGGATCGATCCACCGTTTGCGCCTTACATCTTGTTAAGGTGGCTGCTTCATCGTTGCTGTGCACAAATTTCTGCCCTAGGTTCTGGCCATTAAGTGCTTCGCCAATAATGGCTGACTTCAAACGCGCGTGAGTTCAACAACGTGTTTCATTCCTTCTTTCCCAAGCCGAAACTGTTCTTCATCTCTGCCTTCGTCTGGACCATGGCCATGATTGGGCTTTGGTATGCGGGCGCACGCAACTGGGGTGCGGCAATCGGCTTGCCGCCGTTGCCGGAGGGGCAGGCGCCAGCGATCGGCGTCTCTGTCTTCTGGTCCACGCCGTTCCTGTGGTTTTACGTCTATTACGCAGCAGCGGTGCTGGTTTTTGCCGGCTTCTGGTTCTGGTACAGGCCGCACCGCTGGCAGAACTGGTCGATCCTCGGGTCGGCGCTCATCGTTTTCGCCACCTATTTTTCGGTGCAGGTCAGTGTCGCTCTCAACGCGTGGTACGGGCCTTATTACGACCTCATCCAACAGGCCCTCGCCAAAACCGCGCCGGTGACTGCCGAGCAGCTTTATATGGGCCTCGTCGGCGTCAGCGGCATTCTGTTTTTTGCCATCACCGTCGGTGTGCTGAACCTGTTCTTCGTCAGCCACTACATCTTTCGCTGGCGCACGGCGATGAACGAATTCTACATGGCGAACTGGGATCGTCTGCGCCATATCGAAGGCGCCTCCCAGCGTGTTCAGGAAGATACGATGCGGTTTTCCTCGACGGTCGAGGGGCTCGGCGTCGGTCTGGTGCGCGCGGTCATGACTCTCATCGCTTTTCTGCCTGTTCTCTTCACCTTCTCGGAAACGATCAACGAATTGCCGATCATCGGTCAGGTTCCACATGCACTGGTCTGGGCGGCTATTTTGTGGTCGCTGTTCGGCACTGGCTTTCTTGCACTTGTGGGCATCAAGCTGCCGGGCCTAGAATTCCGCAATCAGCGCGTCGAGGCGGCATACCGAAAAGAACTCGTCTATGGCGAAGATGACGGAAATCGTGCGCAGCCGGCAACTGTCGCCCAGCTGTTTGCCAATGTTCGAAAGAATTACTTCCGGCTTTACTTCCACTATATGTATTTCAACGTGGCGCGGATTTTTTATCTTCAGGCAGACAACATCTACAGCCTCATCGTTCTCATTCCCTCCATCGCCGCCGGCAAGGTGACGCTTGGTGTTTTCACGCAGATCGGCAACGTCTTCGATCAGGTCCGGGGCTCGTTTCAGTATCTCATCAATTCATGGACAACCATTGTAGAGCTCATGTCGATCTACAAACGTCTGCGCGCCTTTGAAGCGGCAATCGACGACAAGCCTCTACCTGAAATCGATCAGCGCTATCTTCAGCGGGAAGCGGAAGCCGGAGAGCTGGCGGCCAACAAACCCTGACGAAAAAAGGCGGTCGATTGGCCGACTTCAGGTCTTGAGCACGTCCTACGGAGACGATGTGTTTGGTGAACTGTCTCATCCGCACCCGTCACCCCGGACTAGATCCGGGGTCTAGCGCGATCAAGTACTTGATCGCAAAAGACTTTTTATCACGGCGCAGACGCGCCGTGGCTGGATGCCGGTCATCCTCGGGCTTGTTCCGGGGACCGGCATGACGGAGGAGGGGTGTTCGACCTTTGTCACGAACAGGAGAGTATAAGGAAGCTTATCCCTCGGTCTTCTGCTTCCTGCGCGCCTCGATCATCGGCATCGCCTCTGCATAGCTTACACAGGCGACATCCTGCTTCTGGCAGACTTCACGCAGCAGCCGCTCATAGGCGTTCCAATAGGCGCCGCCATTCATCTTCACGAAGTGGAAGCCCATCTGCAGCGGAATGCGCTCGCCATTGTACTGTTTGTCGAAGGCGTTGCGGAAGGCGGTATAGGCGCGCTCCTCGAATTCTTTGGCGCGATCCGGCGTTTCGACGCCGATGGAGTGGCGGATGAAGAGATTGTAGTCCATGGCGATGATCGGGCGGTTGCCCGGGCCTTCGGGTATCAGCGGCAGGCCGAAATGCTGGATGCCCTCACGCTCCACCGGCCATTCCGGTCCCTTGGTGATGCTGGTGGCGTCGTAAACGAAGCCGTGCTTTTTCTGCGCGGCGGTCAGCGCCGGACCCTGCGACAGATAGGGCGCGCGGAAACCATCGATTTTTTTCACCATGTCCCGCCAGCCTTCGGGCTCCTCGCCCTTTTTGCCGATCATCTGCCAGGCATTTTCCAGCGTGCTGGTGAAGGTGGTGAATTCGCCATCCCATTGTTCGGACGTCCACGCACCACCATCGAAATGGCCGCAGGTGTGGTTGGCGATCTCGTGGCCTTCGCGATAGGCCGCCCAGATGTTTCTGAGCCTTGCCTCCACCTCTTCCGGCGACTGGCCGAAGCCGACATTGGAACGGCCAGCCTTCTGGCCAGGTCCCTGATAGGTCTTGGCGCTGGTCTTCCGGTCCATCACCAGCGTGCAGGCGAGGAAATAGGTGAAATGCGCGCCGACCTGCTTGCCCGTCGCCCGGCTTCTTTCCCACAGCATATTGTCGCCAGCGCCATCGAAGGAGACGATGACGAGCTGCTTCGGCTTCTCAGCCCCTTGCGCAAAAGCGGGAAGGGCGGCGAGAAGCGACAGGGAAAAAGCGGCAAATGGGCGAAACATCAGTCATCCGTCATATGAAACACCGTGGCCTTTTGCGGGTGGAATAAGGCGAAGCTTTGAATAGTCTGGCGTTTTCATGACTTTCAGCCTAATTCCTGTTCTTAACGGCGGTGATCGGGCCGCTTCGTTCCACCGGGGGACCGTGTTCCATGCTTTTTCTCGTACTCTGTCTTGCCTTGTTCCTGCTGACCCATCTTTTGAAGGTGGTTGCACCGCAATTTCGTGCCCGCATGATTGCGACGATGGGAGAGGGGCCTTTCAAGGGCGTGTATTCCCTCGTCAGCCTCATCACGCTTGGCCTCGTCATCTATGCCTTCGGCGAAGCGCGGCAGGAGACGGGCATGCTCTGGTATCCGCCGGTCTGGATGAGCCACATCGCCATCACCCTGATGCTGCTGGCGATGATCTGTCTGGTGGCCAGCCTCATCCCGGCTGGCCATCTCGCCACGAAAACGAAACATCCGCTGGTTCTTTCGGTCAAGATCTGGGCGCTTGCGCATCTTCTGGCGAATGGCGAGACGTCTTCGATCCTGCTCTTCGCATCGTTCCTCGCCTGGGGTGTGGTGATGCGGATTTCGCTGAAGCGCCGGGAACGCGCGGGCGAAAAAGTGGTCCGCGACTTCGTTTCAAGCCGCTATGATCTGGTCGCCGTTGTCGGCGGCATCGTTCTCTGGGGCGCTTTCATCCTGAAACTGCACGAATGGTTGATCGGCGTTCAGCCCATCGCGCTGTAGGAAATCGACGTTTCCCCCTTACATATCAGGCAAAATAGGCTAGAAGGCCGACCATGATCCGGTCGGCCGCTTTTTGCTGATCCGGGTAAGCGGCTTGGTATGTCCGCGGACGGATGGATCGGAAACGATCTCCGCGCGGGTAACGGAGAATTTGATGGCAAACGAAAATGATACCTTTATCCGCGAAGTGAACGAGCAGATCCGCTCCGAGCAGCTGTCGCGCTTCTGGGGCCGTTACGGTATCGTGGTTG
>JAEXMK010000127.1 GCA_023444445.1 Pseudomonadota bacterium
GCCTCAATTCCTTCATGGGCCCCAATACCAGCGAATGGAACAACATCATGGCCTATGCGACCATGTATGTGACGCCCATTCTCGCCCTCTTCATTCTCTTGCAGCGCCGCATCGTGTCCGGCCTGACATCAGGAGCGCTTAAATGACCCTTCAAATCGAACTATCCGGCGTCAACAAATATTATGGCGCCTTCCATGCCCTGAAAAACATCGACCTCTCCATCAAGAAAGGCACCTTCGTCGCACTTGTCGGCCCCTCCGGCTGCGGCAAGTCCACCCTTTTGCGTTCGCTCGCCGGGCTGGAAACCATATCGGCGGGCGACATGCGCATAGCCGGCACGCTCATGAACGGCGTGCCGCCGCGCAAGCGCGATGTGGCGATGGTATTCCAGTCCTACGCGCTCTATCCGCACATGACGGTGGAGGAAAACCTCACCTATTCGCTGCGCATGCGCGGCGTCGCCAAGGCGGAAGCCCGAAAGGCGGCGGAAGAGGTTGCCGCCACGACGGGACTTTCAAAGCTGATGAAACGTTATCCGCGCGAACTCTCCGGCGGCCAACGCCAGCGTGTAGCCATGAGCCGGGCGATCATCCGCAATCCGCAAGCCTTCCTGTTCGATGAGCCGCTTTCCAACCTCGATGCCGCCCTGCGCGTCCATATGCGCAAGGAAATCCGCGCGCTGCACGATCGCCTGCATGCGACTTCGGTCTATGTCACCCATGACCAGATCGAGGCGATGACCATGGCCGACCATGTCGTCGTCATGCGTGATGGCGTGATCGAACAGCAGGGCACGCCGCTCGAGCTATACGACCGCCCCGTCAACCGTTTCGTCGCAGGTTTCATCGGCTCACCGGCGATGAATTTCATTCCGGCCGTGGTCAGCGCGGATGGCGCTTCCCTTCTGTTGCAGTTCGGCGAAGGAGAGCCGCCGCAGTCGATCGGGGCTCCGGCTTCCCTGCCACCCGGCAAACATGTGATCGTCGGCATCCGACCGGAGCATATCCGGCCCACGGGAGCGGAGGATGCAGCGTTGACGCAGCCTGTGTCTGCCGTGGAAACGACCGGCTCGGCCACATTCCTCACCCTTGGCACCACCACCGAGCTGGTTATCGCGGTGCAGGGACGCAGCGCGGTCAAGGCCGGCGAGGTCATCGGCCTCGACATCAACCCGGCCGACATGCACCTCTTCGATGAGGAAACCGGCGTCGGTCTCGGTAACCGGTAAGGCATTACCCCTAGGAAGTATGTACTTGCGGGCCGCGTACGGGCGGCCCGCGCTCGTCGCTTTAGCGTGACTTGAAAATATCAAACAAGCTGCGGCGCGCTGTTGCCGACGTTGAGGTGGCGGTAGCCCGGCCAACCTCGCGGGCTGCAATCGCCGGAGCAGCGGGCCCTTCAATATCCACCCATCGACCGGCATGCTCGGTGGATTGGCGTTTCAGATAGGTGTAGGGCGTTTCATCCCAACGCAAAACCTTCGCCTGCATATTGTCGAGGATGAAATCTCCCCGGTCCGTCCTGACTGTCAGAATGGCGTGGCCCTCCCCCTTCTCGTCCCGCACCACGGTCATCAGCAGGTCAGAAACGTCGAAGCCGGCCTGGATCAGGCGCCTGCGCTTCTCAAGCGCCAAATCTTCACAATCGCCGGCGCCGTTATAGGGATATTCCCAATAATCCTCGTAACCCCACACTTCCATGTCGGTTCGCTGGTCGATCTCGACATTGACGGCATTGTTAACCGAGACGATGGTTGCCCAGAGATCAGGCGTGAGATTGAGCGGCGGCATGGACTTTACCGGCTGACACTCAGCCGAATGTCGCTGACAGAAGTCGTAATGCCCGATGGGCTGTGAGGTGACCCGGCCCGTCTGCATCGATGGAGAGGCCTGCGCCGGCGCGGCCAGAGCCACGACAGTCAGAATGAAACATGCTTGCAGCGATTTGATGAGATGGGTCATGTTCGTCTCCTGACGACATGAGCTATCCTTGGCCGCTTGAGTTCACATGAAACAAAATGTTCGACTTTTAACGACCCCGATAATTCCCGCGCGAATGGCTTGAGAAGGGGCAACAACGGTAATGTGAGCGGCGGCAACTTGCCACGCGCGGGCGGCCTGCCTATGAAGGAACCTTCACCGCAACACGATCCCCATCATAGAGAACGCTGTATGAGCCTGTTTGCGAAGTCTACCCGCGCGGCCGCCATCCTTCTGGCGCTGGCCATCCTCCCTTCTTATGCCGCGGCCCAGCAAATGGTGATCGTACCACCCGGCAACCGCTCGACAGAACAGCCCGAGATACCGCAGGCCTCGGCCATCAGAACCAAAGCATTCTCCACCACCTATGAGGAAAAATTCCGCAAGACGGTCGATCTCCTGAACACCGAGCCTGGCCTCGTGGGCAAGATCAAGAAGGTTGGCGCGGCCTATGGCATCGATCCGATCCACATCGTTGGCGCCATCGTCGGGGAACATACGTTCAACGTCTCGGCCGTGGATCGCATGCAGACTTACTACATCAAAGCCATTTCCTATGCCGAACTCGATATCAAGTTCAGCTATAACGGCGTTACGCTGAAAACATTTCTCCAGCGGCCGGAGTTCCGCTCCTGCGAGGCACTGGCCACCACCTCGCAACAATGGAGTTGCCGCGATAGCGTCTGGGACCAGAGCTTCCGCGGAAAGGTTGTGGATGGCGCGAGTTATGAGGCGATCTCCTTCCAGCGGGCCTTCTTCCAGCCATTTTACGCGGGGCAGACTTTCGGGCTTGGGCAGATCAGCCCGTTGACGGCGCTGCAGGTCACCGATCTCGTGAACAAGACGAGTGGCCTGCCGAAATTGTCGTCGGACAGGCCGAAGGACATCTACCGCGACGTCATGGATCCCGATCGCAGCATCATCTACATCGCCGCCATCATCAGGGATTCCATTGACGCTTACCGGGAAAAGGGCTTCGACATTTCCGGAAACCCGGGCATTACCGCCACGCTCTACAATGTCGGCCAGCCAAGACGCCGCGCCGAACGCCTGCGAACCGCCGTGGACGCAGGTGCAAAAAAGCTGCTGCCGGTGGAAAACTATTATGGATGGCTGATCAACGACCGCCTCGACACTCTGAAAGGCATTCTAGACGGCAAGGCCATCGACCAGCGGACGACCTCTGATATTGGCGGGAAAAAGCAATAGGGACTTTTTGCCGGCGAAAGGCCGGCATCGCCCGGATTGCGTAAGCCCAGGTTATTTCAGCAAATAACACCCTATTTTACGCGCCTAGATTGCGATAGCGCCCCGTTTCGGCAGCAAAAAAGCGAAAACCGCTTTTCCAACTCCCGGAAATTTGCTAGTTGGACCACCACAAGATTTTACTGACGGTAGGATAAACCATCCCCATGCCTGACGAAGGCGACAGTACAGACGGTAGTCGACACCGAACGAGGCTGGCTTGCACAACGCAAAGCCAGCCTCGGATTTTCTTGTTTTCCTCAACCCGACGACTTCCAGCCTCGGATGCTCAATCCGGGGCTTTGCGCGTTTGCACCCATTCCCATAAAGGCTCCTGAACATGGAATTCCTTGCAGATCCGAACATCTGGATCGGCCTCGTCACCCTTATCGTTCTCGAAGTCGTCCTCGGCATCGACAATCTCGTCTTTATCGCGATCCTTGCCGACAAGCTGCCGCCGCACCAGCGCCACCGGGCGCGGATCGTCGGCCTGTCACTCGCGCTCATCATGCGCCTCCTGCTCCTGTTTTCGATCTCATGGATCGTCACGCTGACGCGACCGCTTTTTACCGTCGCCGATTTTTCCTTCTCAGGGCGTGATCTCATCCTCATCCTCGGCGGCGCGTTTCTTCTTGCCAAGGGAACGATGGAACTTCACGAACGGCTGGAAGGCGACCAGAAGCCGAAGCAGGGCAAGGTGGTTCATGCGGTCTTCTGGCAGGTTATCGTGCAGATTGTCGTCCTGGACGCCGTCTTCTCGCTCGACAGCGTCATCACCGCCGTCGGCATGGTCAATAATCTCTGGGTGATGATCACCGCCGTCTGCGTGGCCATGGCCGTGATGATGGCGGCATCGCGGCCGCTGATGGCCTTCGTGTCGAAACACCCGACCGTGGTCATTCTATGCCTGGGTTTTCTCCTCATGATCGGTTTCAGCCTGATCGTCGAGGGTTTCGGCTTCCATCTGCCCAAAGGTTATCTTTATGCCGCCATCGGTTTTTCCGTGCTCATCGAGGCGGCGAACCAGCTCGGCCGGCGCAACCGGGAAAAGCGCATCACCGCCGGTGATATGCGTGAGCGCACCTCCGACGCCATTTTGCGGCTTCTGGGCGGCCGGATCGGTGAACAGCCATCCCTTGGTGAAACCGCCGACCTCATCGCCGCGCAGGCAGCGCAAAGCGATCTGTTCAAATCGGAGGAGAAGGACATGATCCGCGGCGTGCTCACACTTGCCGAACGCCCCGTCGTCTCCATCATGACGCCGCGAACGGAGATCGACTGGCTGGATATCGACGCCGATCACGACACGCTGAGACAACGTCTGCTGGAACTCGACCATTCCCGCCTGATGCTGGCACAGGGCAAGCTCGACTCCTTCCTGGGTGTCGCCGCAACAAGGGATCTGCTGCGCGATCTTCTGCATGACGGAAAACTGAACCTTGAGCGCTCGCTGCGCGAACCCCTTGTGGTGCACGAAAGCGCCACAGCGTTGCAGGTCATGGAACAGCTGCGCACATCGCCACTCCAGATGGCCGTCATCATCGACGAATACGGCACGCTTCAGGGTATCGCCACGCCCACGGATATTCTTGAAGCGATTGCAGGCGAGTTTCCGGACGAGGGCGAGGAATCGCAGATTTCGGGGCCGGCCGCGGACGGCTCATGGCTGCTTGACGGCACGGTCGACGTCAGACGAGTGTCCTATCTCCTCGATATCGATCTCGTCGATGATGCCGACCGTTACTCCACTGTTGCCGGCTACATCCTCTGGCGCCTCAGCCGCCTTCCTGAAGTCGGCGAACGCGTTTCCGGCGACGGGTTCGAGTTCGAGATCGTTTCCTGCTCGGACAGGAACATCGAAAAGATCCGGGTCTGGAATACCAGCCTTGGCGAGGAATGACTTAATCATGGGAGGCGGCCGGCAGACGCGCCTTCCATCGAAGCCATCGAAGTCGTTTTCTGGTCCGGTGGCCCCGCGCTGGAAAATGCGTTCTTGCCGTCCCTGTTTCACACGGAAACTGGCTCCTCTTGCCGCGCAAGCGAAAGCTCCACACGCCGCGGACTTGCTTCGGCGCGATCAAGAAACAGGCCGAGAGCACCAAAGAAGATTTCTAGAAAACCTTCAACGGAACCATCGTGGCGATCAGCCTGGCGGCCATGACGCTGCGCCAGCGTCCGGTAAAGGGCAAGCCGCTGTGGCTCGATATGCGGCAGGGCCAGACCCACGCCCTGACGCAGACAATACCAGTCGGTGATAAGCTCGATCATCGGCATATCCGCATGGTCGGAGGCAATTCTCTTTTCTCCGAACAGGCCGGAGACATCCCGCACCGTTTTACCCGCCATTGCCCTAACGATTTCCGCATCCCATTCCCGGGGGAAATAACGATGTGTGATCAATGCCCGCTGGTGATCGCGCAAAAAGCCGCCATAATCGCGCGCCGCAAAGGCGGGGTCCTGCGCTTCTCCGGCAGACGCCATTTCCTGCGCATACCCACGGCAGATGCGGCCATTCACCGGCAGGTGGGCCATCTCCACTGTCTCCACGGCGACTTCCTGACGCGAGGGGTGGACGACCTTGAAGGCTGGCGGGAAAGCAACCAGCGACGGGACAGCGATATTGGTGAGTGACTTCTCCCCTTCCCCGCGCCGTGTAACCCCTTCCACATGGAGGTGGCCGCTGAAATGCACGGCAAGTCCGGCCTCTATCAGTGCATCCTCCACCGCCTTGCACGGCATGCGCCGCACGGCGGTGGTTGCGCCGAACAGGGCGCTTTCCACACCGATTGCACCATCGAAGGGATCGAGCGCCGGATAGTGGGAAAAGCCGAGCAATGTCTTGCCGAGCGCCTCTGCCCTGCCGCGCACATCGGCGATCCAGTCGAGAATAAAGGGTTTGCAGCGCAGAAGCGCGTTCCAGCCGCCGGCGGTGCTGTCGACGAAGGCCGCCTCCTCACCTCGCCCAAAGCTGCCGTCGCGCGGTTCGAAAATATTGGCGTCGATCATCATTAGCCAAAGGCCCGGCTCCGGTTCGACCAGATAGGACGCATCCATCAGGGTATAGACATTGTGGCCGTCGGGTGAGCGCACCTCGTAACGCCGGTCCTGCGGCGCATCGGAAAGGCCGAAGGGTGTTTCCCAATGCAGGTAATCCGGCTGCCGGAAATAACCGAAGGCCGCCATGGGACCTAGACCTTCCAGATAACCCTCGCAATACATGCGGTCGCTGATAACGACCCCTTCCCCCGCCCTCTTCGCGTCGCTTGAGACGGAGAGGCGCTCGCCATTCTCCGCCAGGAACTCCTTGGTTTGATGCCGGCCGCACGGCCCGAAAATATCGTGGTTTCCGGGCAGCGCATAAAAGGCAGTGCCATGGGCATCGCGATGACGCTCCAGAATGCCTTTCAATGTATGCGTCGTCGCGCGTTGGCCGTCATCGGTATAATCGCCCAACAGCACCACATGGCGAATGCCGCGCTGCCGCACCTCTTCCAGCGCCGCATGCAGCGCGTCCGTGCTCTCGTTAAAAACCCGGGTGGAGTCACGCGTTTCCGACCAGCTGCGCATTGTCATGCGCTGACCATCGATCTCGATACCGGGAAATCCGAAATCCGCGGCCGTGTCATGAAAATGCGCGTCAGCGATGACGGCAACGGAGGGAAGCACAGGTGTCGGCATGGTAGAGCAGTCTTTCTGCTTGGTCAGTTGAAGATAATTGTCGGAGCGGCGCGTTTCATGTTTTCAGGTTTTCAAGCCTAACCACATTGTCAGCCAGTTTCTGCCGAAAAAGCATCGAAAGGCGAAAATGGCGGCATGTTGCGAATAGACGCAGCTGCATCTTGCGGTTGATACGCTTGTCTAGAGGTTAACCCTATGTATTTCCAATGATGTAACAGGACCTATGCTACTGGTGTCGTCCCGTATTTGACGAGTCACAGATGAAAATACTGATCGCCGTACAAAAACTGCTCGACTTCGTATCCGTCCGGTCCGACAATCCCGACCTTCTGAAAGCGCAGTACAGAGCCTTCACTCGGCAGATGCCGATGATGTATTTCATTTTGCTCTCCAGCACATGGGCGCTTGCCATCACGCATATGCAATTGGCGCCGCTTTGGCTGACCGTTGGCGTTCCCGTCGTTTTCACCGTCGGCTGCACACTTCGGATGGCTTTCTGGTGGAGGACACGCGGTATCGATCCCCGGCCGGAGGTCGCACTCGCCGCCCTTCGCCGCACGAACCGTCTGGCCGCAGGCATCGCCCTCGCCTTCACGCTCTGGTCTTTTTTGCTGGTGCCGCACGGAGATGCCTATACGCAATCCCATGTCGCCTTCTACATGGCGATCACGGTCATTTCCTGCATCTTCTGCCTGATGTATGTGCGGTCCGCCGCCTTTTTGGTAACGGTCATCGTCAATGGCGCTTTCATCCTCTTTTTTATGGCGTCACGGCAGCCAACATTCGTTGCCATTGCCATCAACGTACTACTGGTCTGCGCCGGCATGATGTCCATCCTGCTGACCAATTATCGCAATTTCGAGCGCATGGTGCTTTCACAGCAGCGCACGGAGGCGCTCAGCAACGAAAACCTGCTGCTTGCCAATATGGACAGCCTGACGGGACTGCCCAACCGCCGCGCCTTTTTCGCTCATCTGGCGGCCGAGCTAGAAAAGGCCGAAAACAACGGCACCCGGCTGGCGCTGGGGGTCATCGATCTCGATGGTTTCAAGCCGGTCAACGATCTCTACGGGCACTCGGTGGGAGACCGGCTGTTGATCAGTGTCAGCAAGCGTCTCACCGCGAATCTGAAGACCAGCAAGGCCTTTCGACTGGGCGGTGACGAATTTGCCATCGTCGCCCCGATCATACCTGATGACCGGCAACTCGTCGCAAACGCCAACGCGATTTCCGAAGCATTGAGGGCGCCTTACCATATGCCGGAAGGAACCGTGCATGTTTCCGCGTCGATGGGGATAGCGGTCTTTCCACACCTCGCCTCCACGCTGGAGCAGCTTTTTGACAGGGCGGATTATGCCCTTTACCATGCCAAGAAAAACCGGCGTGGCGATGCCGTTCTCTTCGATGCGGAACACGAAAAGCAGATCAATATCGAAGCCCGCATCGAGCATCTGCTCAAGCAGAGCGAGATGAAAAACGAACTTTCGGTCGTGTTCCAGCCGATCGTGGATATACGTGATGGAAAAACGGCCGGGTTTGAAGCGCTGGCGCGCTGGCACAGTCCGGTTCTAGGGCATGTGCCGCCCGCGCAATTCTTCGGCATCGCGGAACGGGCCGGCATCGTGGGCTCGCTGACGCGGCCGCTTCTGAAGATGGCGCTGGCCTCGGCATCGACATGGGATCCTTCCCTGCGCCTTTCGTTCAATCTTTCGGCCCAGGACCTCAATTCACACGAAGGCGTACTATCCCTGATCGGTATCATCGAAACCAGCAGTTTCGACGCCCGGCGTCTCGATCTTGAAATCACCGAGACGGCTTTTGCCCATGATTTCGAACAGGTGAGGCAATCGGTCGACATGCTGCGCCATCTCGGCTGCGGCATTTCACTCGATGATTTCGGCACCGGTTATTCCAGCCTCACCCGGCTGCACGCCTTGCCGCTGACCAAGATCAAGATCGACCGCAGCTTCGTCACGGATCTGCACGAAAAACCGGCCAGCTACAAAATCGTGAAATCGCTTCTTGCCCTCAGCCGGGATATGGAACTGGAATGCGTGGTCGAAGGGGTGGAGACATCAGCAGAACTTGCCACGCTCAAAGGCCTCGGCGCAACGCTAGTGCAGGGCTATATCTATGCGCCGCCGCTTCGTGAGTGGGATGTGGCGGCGTTTCTGTCGCGGCAGACGCGTGAAAAGCGTGCGTGAACAGGCTGCCCGCACCCTTCGCCGTAGCGCTCATGCGCGGACCTCGACGATGCACTGATGATAAATAACCTGTGTTCACCAGCCACAATATTGGATGGAACGGTTTTGCAGTGCCGGAGTTTGTCTTGTGCAACCCAAGACAGGAGGAAGAACAATGGACCACACCAATCACGTACGCCTGGTTGAGACGGAACTCACCCCCTCGGTGCTCGAAGGAGCAACAGTTTATGGCGCGGACGACCATAAGGTCGGCAAGGTTGACCACGTTCACGGTGTTGGAGCCGGCAGCACTGCGATCATCGATGTCGGCGGCTTTCTGGGCATCGGCGCAAAGCCGGTCGCAGTCCCGCTCAGCGACCTCGATTTCATGCGCGATGAAGACGGCGACGTCCACGCCGTGACCACCTGGACGAAGGATCAGCTGAAAGAGATGCCCGAGCATCATCACTGACCCCATCGCACCGGACTTCGCAAGCGCCCGGCATCCGCCGGGCGTTTGTTATATGCGTCGCTGCCTTTCCCTTCCCCTCCGCCGGCAAATGGAACCCTTGCGCCCGTCAGGCATTTTCATGGCGCAATAATTGGTTGTGCGCCATTCAAGGGGACAATAATTGAACAGTCAGATTCAGGCGAGCCCGCTGAGCATTGACGACGTGACCGTCATTGATGACGAGAAGGTCAAGAAAGCTGTGACCGCCGCCGCACTCGGCAATGCCATGGAGTGGTTCGACTTCGGCGTTTACGGTTTTGTGGCTTACGCCGTCGGCAAGGTCTTTTTTCCGGATGCTGCACCCGCTGTTCAGACGGTTGCGGCGCTGGCGACATTTTCGGTGCCGTTTCTCATTCGTCCGCTAGGTGGCGTCTTCTTCGGTGCGATGGGTGACAAGTTCGGGCGGCAGAAAGTCCTCTCCCTTACCATCATCATCATGGCGGCCAGCACCTTCTGCATCGGCCTCATTCCGGGTTATGCGACAATCGGCATCTGGGCGCCCGTCCTCTTGCTGCTCTGCAAGCTTGCCCAAGGCTTTTCCGTCGGCGGCGAATATACGGGCGCGGCCATCTTCGTGGCGGAATATGCGCCGGACCGCAAACGCGGTTACCTCGGCAGTTGGCTGGACTTCGGCTCGATCGCCGGATTCGTGCTTGGCGCGGGACTCGTCGTGCTGCTCAGCACCGCCATGGGGGAGGCAAGGTTTCTCGATTGGGGCTGGCGCATCCCCTTCTTCTTGGCAGCACCTTTGGGTTTGATCGGTCTTTATCTTCGACATGCGGCTGAAGAAACACCAGCCTTTACGGAACGCCTCGAGCGCGCCGAGGCAGAAGATCGGGATTCGCTGAAAGAACGGCCGATGGTTCCGATCGCGGAAATTGCCAGCAAACATACCCGATCCCTGGCGATCTGCATCGGCATGGTTCTCGTCACCAACGTGACCTATTACATGCTGCTCACCTACATGCCGACCTATCTGTCGAAAACGCTGAACTACAGCGAGGATCACGGCGTTCTCATCATCATCGCCGTTATGGTCGGCATGCTGTTTGTGCAGCCTGCGATCGGGCTTCTCAGCGACCGGATCGGCCGCAGGCCGTTCCTCGCGGTTGGCAGCACGGCAATCCTTTTTCTGTCACTCCCGGCTTTTCATCTCATCGCCAGCGGACAGGTCGTCCAGATATTCTTCGGCCTGCTTATTCTCGCAGTCGCGCTCAATTGCCTGATCGGCATCATGGCCTCGACTTTGCCGGCCCTCTTTCCCGCCCGCATCCGCTATAGCGCGCTGGCAATCGCCTTCAATATCTCGATCATCGTCGCGGGTCTGACGCCGACGATAACCGCCTGGCTGGTGGAGGCGACCGAAAACATCTACATGCCGGCCTATTACCTCATGGTCGCCGCCGTTTTCGGCATCGTCACGACCTTCTTCCTGAAGGAAACGGCCAACCGGCCGCTTTATGGCGATACACCCAATGCCTCCAGCCGGAAGGAAGCGAAATCGCTTCTGGCGGAGCAATATCTGCATATCGAAAAAAGCGTCGAGGAAATTGACGAAGAACTCGTCAAACTCGAAGAGCAGAGGAAAATTCTGCAGACCAAACGTGACGAACTCGTCGGCCGTCATCCGGACCTGACCTGACAACGCCACTCATAAAACTGAAATGCGCGGCGGTGCATCTCGCACCCCGCGCATTCGTTTCAGTTGTTTTCATTGATCCGCTTTGAGACCAGCTGTGACCTGTCTCAGACGGCGAGGAAGCCACCATCGACGGGCAATACGGCGCCGGAAATCATTCTGCTGTCATCCGAAAGCAGCAGCGCGATGCTCTGCGCCACCTCTTCCGCTTCGGCAAAACGGTTGAGCGGGTGACGAACCATCATCGGCTGGCTCTTGGCGGGATCGTTCCATGCATCGGCCGCCAATTCGGTAAGGGTGATCGTCGGGGCAACGGCGTTGACGCGAATACCGTGAGGGCCAAGCTCCTTGGCAAGAACGCGGGTTGCGCCTTCCAGCCCGGCCTTCGACGCCGCATAACACAGATGATCCTGAAAACCGCGATGGCCGGCGATAGACGTGATGTTGACGATTGCACCGCCGCCGCCGTTTGCGACGCGGGCGCGGGCGAATTCCTGGCAGGTGACGAGCGCGGCGCGCAGGTTGATGCCGAGAACGGCTTCATAGCCGGCATCGCTCATGTCGAGCACGCTTTCCAGCACATTGATGCCGGCACTATTGATCAGATAATCGCACGGGCCAGCCTCCGCCATCGCGGCGCGGGTGGCGGCGACATCGGCGAGATCGACGCGGATCGATCGGCCGCCGATTTCGCTTTTCAGGCTGTCGAGATCGGATTGCGTGCGGCTGATTGCAATCACTTCCGCGCCGCGTGCGGCCATCCACTGCGCACAGGCGCGGCCGATGCCTTTGCCCGCGCCGGTGATGATGACAGATTTTCCGGAAAACTGCATGGAACCCTCGTTATTTGCGGCCGATGCGGCCGGATGATCTAAGCTTGTGACGCGATTCAGGAATGGCTGGCGGCGCGAATGGTGCGCGCTGCATTCTGCAACGCAAGAAAGGCATCGTAGCGTGCCTGATGAACCTTATGAAAAGCAGTATCGGGCGAAGCACAGCTGGCGATCCGCGACATGGCGGGCATCGCCGCCATCAGGTCCGGATAGGTTCCGGCGGCGACCGCGCCGAGCATAGCCGAGCCGAGAAGGACGGGCTCCTCGCATTCAGTGAGTTCGACCGCGAGGCCCGTCGCATCGGCTAGCAACTGCCGGGCAAGCGGATGGGCACCTGCGCCGCCGCTAACGCTGATGGTTTCCACCGGCGCACCGTTGCGGGCCTGCGTTTCGATGATCTGGCGAAGCCCGTAGCCGAGGCCGAGAAGCCCGGCCACATAAAGCGCGACGAGAGAATCCACACCCGTTTCCATGCCATAACCGGCGATGACGGCGCGGGCATGCGGATCGGCGAAAGGCGCCCGGTTCCCGAGAAACTCCGGCACCACATGAAAATCCTCGGCGATATCAGCGGCGGCAGAAGCGGATGCGGCAAGGCTGATGGCACGGTCCGCGAGCCATACCGGCAAGGCTTTGCCTTCCTTGTCGGCGAGCGCCTTCGCCTCGGCAAATGCCGGGTGCAATTGCACCAGATAATCGATGGCCGCACCGGCCGCGGACTGGCCACCTTCATTGAGCCATGCGCCGGGAACCATCGCGGAATAATATGGACCCCAGACACCCGGCACGAAAGCGGGTTCGGCAGTGGTGGTCATGGTGCAGGAGGAGGTGCCGAAGACATAACCGAGGCATTTGGAAGCATCACCGCCGGCAGCCACCGTGCCGACACCGCCGGCATGGGCATCGATCAGGCCCGCCGCAACGGCGGTACCAGCAACCAGCCCCATAGCCTTTGCGGCATCTTCGGTTAGCCCAGCGCCCAGCGCCGTGCCGGGATGGACGACGCTTTCACCGATGCGGCGAAAGCCCTGCTCCGCCAGATCTCCAAGTCCGATCTCGGCGAAATATACCGCATCCCAGCGGTTTTCATGGGCGAGATAGGTCCATTTGCAGGTAACGGTGCAGGCGGAGCGATCAAGCGCTCCCGAAGCCTTCCATGTCAGAAAATCCGTAAGATCGAAGAAGTGCTCTGCCCGGGCATAGATGTCCGGCCTGTTTTCGCTGAGCCACAGCAGTTTCGGCGTCTGCATTTCAGGAGAAATACGGCCGCCGACATATTTGAGGACGGCGTGTTCGCCCGCATTGATGCGCTCCGCCTGTTCAACCGCACGGTGATCCATCCAGACGATGATATCGCGTTCGGGATGATCGGCATCGCCAACCGGCAAGGTCTGATCGCCAGGCCCGCGGACAACGAGCGAGCAGGTCGCGTCAAAACCGATGCCGGCGACCTCAGCCGGATCGATACCAGCGCGCGAAACGCTTTCGCGCACGCTATCGCAAACCGCCTGCCAGACCTCTGCGCTCGATTGCTCGGCAATGCCGCCATCTTCGCGATGCATGCTGATTGGGCGCTTGGCGGTGGCGAGAAGCTTGCCCGCGATATCGAAGACACCGGCCCGCGCCGAGCCGGTCCCGACATCGACACCAACGAGATAGGAAGCCATTTGTGATACTCCTCGGAGCGGATCATCCGGTGTTTGAACAGATTTGAGCGGCGGAACCGTTTCCGGTGTTCCCGCCGCTCCAGACGTTTTTTAAACGCGGTCGAAGTTGGTCGGCAAGACCAGCATGTCGCGGATTGTGACGGTGCGCTTGCGCGTCAGCATGTAGACGACGGCATCGGCCACTTCGCTTGCATCGATGAGGCTGCCGGATTCCTTGGCCTTGCGGAGGTTTTCCTCCGGCCAGTCGGCCAGAAGTGCGGAAACGACGGGACCCGGAGAGACTTGTGCAACGCGCACGCCGTGCGGGATCATCTGGCGGCGCATGCCCTGCACGAAGCTAGTGATCGCCCATTTCGAGCCGGAATAGACCGGCTCCCAATAGGTCGGGAAGTGGCCGGCAATCGAGCAGGTAACGATGATATCGCCGGTCTTGCGCTCCGACATATGCGGCACGACGGCATGAACATTCTTCATGACGGCGTTGACGTTGAGATTGAGCATCTTGTCGATGGCTTCCGGCGTCGTCTCGGTGAGATCGCCGCCAATATAGGTGCCGGCGTTGCAATAGAGAATGTCGATATGATCGACCTTCCCAAGGATCTCGGGGATCATCGCGTTGCAGCTGTCGGCATCGAGCAGATTGGTGACCTGCGGGATGGCGCGGTCGCCGAGCTTGGCAACCAGATCATTCAAGGCTTTTTCGTTCCAGTCGACCATGACCACGGTCGCGCCCTGTTCCAGCAGCGCTTCCGTTGTGGCAAGCCCGATGCCGGATGCGGCGCCGGTGATGACCGCAATCTTGCCTTGCAGCGATTCAGACATTTAATTCTCCTGCGTTTACGAAGATGTTTCCGGGCCGGCTTAGCGCCATTCGCGCCCGATATAGATGGCCAGCAGGATGATGCCGCCCTTGATGACATCCTGCAGATAGGGGTTAATGCCCATCAGGTTGAGGCCGTTGTTTAGAATACCCAGCAGCACCGCGCCGATGAGCGTGCCGAGAATGAGACCTCTTCCGCCGGCAATCGCCGTGCCACCAAGAACGACGGCCGCGATGGCATCAAGCTCGAAGCCGACACCGGCATTGGGCTGTCCGCTCATCAGGCGGCCGGTGAGGATGAGCGCCGCGAAAGCGGCCGTTACACCCGAAATGCCATAGACGGCGAGCTTGACGCGCTGGGTCTTCACGCCCGAAAGACGGGCCGCCAACTCGTTTCCGCCGAGAGCATAAACGTGACGACCAAACGCCGTGCGCTGCAACAGCACCCATGCCACCGCATAAATCACCACCATGATAATGACGGGAACCGGAACGATGCCGACGCGGCCGACGCCGAACCAGGAAATCCAGCTCGGAATGCCGCTGACGGGATAGCCGCCGGAATAGATAAGGCCGAGGCCACGCGCCATGCCCATGGTGGCGAGCGTGACAATGATCGCCGGCATCTTGCCCCAGGCGACGAGCGCCCCGTTGAAGATGCCGATGCCGAGACCGATGAACAGGCCGGCAGGCAGGGCAACCGCCGGAGACAGGCCGGTATTCACCATCAGGCCTGCGGATAGCGTTCCGATCAGCGCCATGACAGCGCCGACCGACAGGTCGATGCCGCCTGTGAGGATGACGAAGGTCATGCCGACGGCGAGAATACCGACGACGGAAACCTGTCGCAGCACATTCATGATATTGTTAACGCTGAAGAAATTGTCGCTCGCAAGCCCCATGAGGATCGATACGACGATAAGACCCGCCAGCGGCAGGGCGAGCGGCGAGCGCAGCATGGCACTGAGACTGAAACCGCCCGTTTTCGCGGCAACGCCGGTGTTTGCATCAAGCGACATGTTCAACTCTCCCGGTGGTGGCGTTTGTCATTATTGTTTCTGAATTGATGTCGTCTCCCTCGACCGTGGCGACGATGCCGCCGGAGCGGAAGACGCAGACCCTATCGGACATGCCGATCACTTCCGGCAGTTCCGAGGAGATCATGATGATCGAGTAACCCTTGGCGGCGAATTCGCGCATCAGCGAATAGATTTCCGCCTTAGCACCCACATCGATGCCGCGTGTCGGCTCGTCGAAGATCAAGACACGCATATCGTGGTTCAGCCAGCGGGCAATGACGATCTTTTGCTGGTTGCCGCCCGACAGGGTATCGACACGGGCATAAGGCCCTTGGGCCTTCACTTGCACCTGCGCCATCGCCTTCGTCGTGTACTCCAGTTCCTTCTTAAGATCGAGGAACCAGTGGGCCTTGCGGTATTTGCCGTAGTTGTTCAGCGAAATATTCTGCAGGATGGAGAAACTGGTGATCAGTCCCTCTTCCTTCCGGCTTTCCGGCAGCAGACCAATGCCGCGCATCAGCGCATCATCGGGGCCGGAAAAACGCGTCTCCACACCATCGAGCTTGATCTTGCGACGCGAGGCTGAATGCGCCCCGAGCATGGCAAGAACAGTTTCCGTACGGCCCGAGCCGACAAGCCCGGCAAAACCGAGAATTTCGCCCTTGCGCAGCGCGAAACGCGAGACAGGACCGCCCTTCTTCAATTGCAGCTCTTCGACTTCGATCACCTTTGCGGCGGAAGGATCAAGTTGCGGCTTGGGCGGGAAGCTGGCTTCGATGCGCCGGCCGACCATCATCTCCACCAGCCGATCGTTATCGACCTCCGAGGTCAGGCACGAGCCGATCAATTCGCCATCGCGCAGAACGGTAATGCGGTCGCAGATCTCGAATATTTCTTCGAGGTGGTGCGAAATGAAGATGATTGCCACGCCCTGACGGCGCAACTCACGCATGACCTTGAACAGATGTTCGGTCTCGGAAGGCGTCAGCGTGGCGGTCGGCTCGTCGAGCACAAGAATGCGGGCATCAAGCGACAGCGCCTTGGCGATTTCGACAAATTGCTGCTGGGCGACGGACAGGCGATGCACCGGCACGTCGAGCGGAACATCCACGGCGAGCCGGCCCATGATTTCCGCTGCGCGCTTGCGCATCGCGCCTTTGTTGAGAAGGCGCAGCGGCCCGCGGATTTCGCGGGCAAGGAACATGTTTTCAACGGCATTGAGATAGGGGATCAGGCTGAATTCCTGAAACACGATGCCGACGCCGGCGGCAATCGCCTCATCGTAATTGGCAAAGCGGCGGTCCTTGCCGTCGATGCGGATCGTTCCCTCGGATGGCTGCAAAATGCCGCACAGGATTTTCATCAGCGTCGATTTGCCGGCGCCGTTTTCGCCCATCAGTGCGTGGACTTCGCCGGCCCGCAGGTCGAAGCCGACGGATTTCAGCGCATGCACGCCCGGAAAATGCTTGTCGATGGCTTCCATCCGCACCAGATCGGTCATGGCGTCACCCCATAGAAGCGCGTGGCATTGCCGCCCATGATCGCCGCCTGTTCGGCGGGCGAAAGATCGCGCAAGGCCTCCGCCGTCAGGTCGCGCCAGCGGTCGTAATCCGCCGCCAGCGTCAGCACCGGCCAGTCGCTGCCCCAGATCAGCCGCTCCGGCCCGAACCAGTCGAGCAGCCGCGACAGGATCGCTCGCAGTTCGTCCGCCGGGCGCGCCAGCATCTTCAGCGAGAATTCGGTGAGCAGGCCGGAAAGCTTGCAAAAGGCATTGGTGTTTTCGCCAAGCCGCCTCAGCCCCGCCTCCCAGCCGGCGCGGCCTTCCGGCTGAGGCTTGGCGGCATGATCGATGACGACGGGCAGATCGGGATGGCGCTCGACGAAGCGCAGCAGGTTCGGCAGATGCCGCTCCGTCACCAGCGCATCGAAACGCAGGCCGAGCGACGTGATGGCAGCCAGCACCGCCGCCAAAGGCGCGGTCAGCAGCCAATCGGTATCGGCGATATCCTGCAGCATCGGGCGGATGCCCTTGAATTTTTGATCCGCCGCCAGACGCTGCAAGGTTTCGACCGCGCCGGGGTCGGTCATGTCCACCCAGCCGACCACACCGGCAATCCGGGGCTCTTCGGCGGCAAGCGCCAGCAGAAATTCCGTCTCGGCAACCGTCGGCGCGGCCTGCACCGCGATCAGGCGCGGCGCCTCCGCAGGATAGTCACGGGGCAAAAAGTCGCGCCGGATCGGCGCCAGCGGCCCGCCTTCACCGGCAAGCCAGCCATAATCGCCGCGCGCCAGCCGCCAGAAATGGCAATGTGCATCGATGATCTGCATCGCCACCCTCCCCGGTCGCGTTCAGAAGCTATGCTCAGATGGTGACTCCGCCATCGACCAGCATGGCCTGGCCCGATACGAAACGGCTTTCGTCCGACAAGAGGAAAACGACCATCGGCGTAATGTCGTCGACCGTCGCCAGCCGTCCCATCGGCTGGCGGGCGATAAAATCCTTTTCCGCCTGCACCGGATCGGCTGATGCAGCGATGCGGCCGCGCAGCGACGGCGTATCCACCGTTCCCGGGCAGAGCGCATTGCAACGGATGCCCTGCTTGACGAAATCGGCGGCGATGCCCTTGGTCAGGCCGATCACCGCCGCCTTGCTGGCGCCATAGACAGTGCGGTTGACGAAGCCTTTGATCGACGAGGCCATCGAGGCCATGTTGAGGATCGAGGCCGTGCCGGTCACCGCCGCCCGCTCCAGCATGCCCGGCAGGCAGGCGCGCGTCAGGCGCATCATGGCGGTGACGTTGAGATCGAAGCTGAAGGCCCAGTCGGCATCGCTGACATCGAGAATGGTGCCGTGATGGACGAAGCCGGCGCAATTGAACAAGCCATCGAGCGGCCCGACCTCGGCGGCGATATCCCGGATCGCCTGAGGATCGGTGACGTCGAGCACTTTCGTGCGGATGCCGTCCAGCCCTGCCAGCAATGCCCCGTCCACATCGGTTGCGATGACGTTGGCGCCCTCGGCCTGGCAGGCCAGCGCGCTGGCGCGTCCGATACCTTGACCGGCCGCCGTTACCAGAATGGTTTTCCCTTGCAGTCGCACGAGGCCCTCCCGAACCGTCACGCTTCATTCTTATATGAACAAGCTATTCACATATAAAATTCTTTGCAACAGAAATCTTGCGCAGCCGCCGCGAGACCGCTAACTCGAAAAGAAACGTGAGGGGGAATGCCGATGAGCGACATATGGCCCGAGGAAGAAACCGAGGAAGACAGCGCCAGCAGCGCCAGCCGCTACCGCGCGCCCGCCCTCGACAAGGGGCTGGATATCCTTGAAATCCTTGCCGAACAGCGCGGCGGCCTGACCCGCACCGAGATCGTCCGTGAGATGGGGCTGAGCCCCTCGCAGATTTTCCGCATGCTCGAACGGCTGGTGGCGCGCGGCTATGTCATGCGCCTCGACGGCGGCGATCGCTATGCGCTGACGATGAAACTTTTCCTCGTCGCCAACCGCCACCCGCCGCTTCGGCGGCTCGTCGCCCAGGCGCAGCCGCTAATGGACGATTTCGCCCGCGAGATGGGCCAGTCCTGCCATCTCGTGGTGCCGGAATTCGGCACCGGCGTCATCGTCGCCCAGGCGAGCCCCGGCGGCCACTGGGAATTCCGCGCCCGCATCGGCGGCCAGGTCGACCTGTTCACCACCGGCTCGGGGCTGGCGCTGCTCGCCTTCCAACGCCCCGAACGGCTGACGGAAACGCTCGGCCTCTGGGGCATCGCCGATGCCGAAGCGCAGTTGAAGACACTCGGCCCCAAGCTGGAGGAAGCCCGCCGCGATGGCGTTCGCGTCGCCCCCTCCGGCCAACTCGTCGGCGTCACCGATTTGAGCGCCCCGGTCTACGACCCCGGCGGCGAGGCCGTCGCGGTGCTGACTTGCGCCTATATCGAGCATCCCGGCGACGCCGGCAACGAGGACCGATTGAAAACATTGGCGAAATTACGCCAGGTCACCGAAGCCCTGTCCTTCACCGATGCCGGCGAGGCACTAAGCCGAATTATCCGATAGGGAACAACTGCGCGCGCAGTCTGTTGTGATCCGACCCCAAGGAGTTGGATCATGCAGAATAAACCGCACGCTTCGAATCCAGCAGACGACGCCCGAGGCCAGTTA
>JAEXMK010000138.1 GCA_023444445.1 Pseudomonadota bacterium
ATGAAGTTGTGTTCCGGGTCTTCCGTCGTGATGCGGCACTGCAGTGCATGGCCGTTGAGGCGGATATCTTCCTGCTTGGGCACGCCGGATTCCGCCGTGCCGATGGCAGCACCTTCAAGAATATGGATCTGCGCCTTGACGATATCGATGCCGGTCACGACTTCGGTAACGGTATGCTCCACCTGGATGCGCGGATTGACCTCGATGAAGTAGAATTTGCCGGTATCGGCATCCATCAGATATTCGACCGTGCCGGCACCGATATAGCTGGTCGCGGCGGCGATCTTCAGGGAATAGGCGGCCAGTTCCTGACGCTGCGCTTCTGACAGATAGGGGGCAGGCGCGCGCTCGACAACCTTCTGATTACGCCGCTGGATCGAACAATCACGCTCGAACAGATGCACGACATTGCCATGCGTATCGCCGAGAATCTGGCTCTCCACATGGCGGGCGCGCTCGACGAGCTTTTCCAGGTAGACTTCGTCCTTGCCGAAGGCGGCCTTCGCCTCGCGCTTGGCTTCCGTCACCTCACGGGCAAGGTCTTCCTTTTTGCGGATGGCGCGCATGCCGCGGCCGCCACCGCCCCAGGAGGCCTTCAGCATGACGGGATAGCCGATTTCCTCGGCCATGCGCTCCACTTCCGCTATATCGTCCGGCAGCGGATCGGTGGCGGGAACGACGGGGACATCGACCGAAATGGCCAGATTGCGGGCTGCTACCTTGTTGCCGAGCTGGCGCATCGTGTCCGCCGTCGGCCCGATGAAGGTGATGCCGGCCTTGTTGCAGGCCTCTACGAACTCAGGGCTTTCGGACAGAAGACCGTAACCGGGATGAATCGCGTCCGCTCCGGAGAGCTTCGCCACGCGGATAACTTCCTCGATCGAAAGATAGCTCTCGATCGGCCCCATATCCTTGGCGAGATGCGGCCCCCTGCCAACTTGATAGGATTCGTCCGCCTTGAAACGGTGCAAGGACAGCTTGTCCTCCTCCGCCCAAATCGCAACGGTTTTGATACCAAGCTCATTGGCTGCTCGGAAAACGCGGATGGCAATTTCGGAACGGTTGGCAACAAGTATTTTCGATATCTTCAAGACGGTCTCCCCACACGCCAAAACAAAATTCTGCTGCAGTGCGGAATAAAGCAGCAAAACCAAGTCTTGGAAAGGGCAATTCCGGCGAGAACTGTCCTGTTTGCGTTAGCTTAACAGGCCATGGCGAAAAGCGAGTGCTACGGTATGCTGCCGGTTCTTGGCACTGAAACGGCGCTGGATACCGTTGATATACCAGTCAACCGTATGGTTCGAGATCGATAGCTGGCGTCCGATTTCGGTGGAGGTCATGCCATCCGCCATCAGCGCCAGAACCTCCATTTCCCGCCGCGTGAGCTCGAGGGCGGAAAAATCAGGGGCGTTGCTGAAGCCGTGGGCCTGTCCGGAAAGATCGAGCAGCCGCCAGAAGACGGCGCGGGTGGCCACATCGAGGAGTTCAATCTGCAAGGAGGGCAATTGCCGATCCTGGCCGCCAATGAAGACCGCACCGATGAACCCCGCGCGTCCATGCACGGGAAAGGCATAACCGCCCTGCAGGCCGTATCGGCCGGCATCGTGAAAAAACACGCTTGCCCTTTTTCGATGCATCGCGCGCGGCAGGCCATCAAGCGCTTCTTTCCACTGAAACGGCTTGTGCACCATGCCGATCACCTTGCGGACCGGATCAACAAGATTGTATTTCTTGGCCCTGTAGACCTCCAGCCAGCCTTCAGGAAGATGCTCTGCGAGAATCTGGCCGGCGAAGGCGAGTTCCCCGGTCATGCGCCTGCTGACGAGAAAATATTCAAAGCCATATTCGCCAATGAGCTTGGTAAACTCTGAGCGAACGCGGTCGGCGCTTCCTGCTTGAGAACACGCAGAGATGAAGTGAAGAATATCATGCATAAAGACAGGGGATCCGGGCTTGGCTTGAGGGGATGACACAAGGACATGGTCCCGCAATGACGTCATGTTACTCGGGCGCCGGTCGGTTCAGATTGAACATATCGTCGTTAGCAATCCCTGAAACGAAGATGCGAAATCTAGTGATGGCAGGCACCCGGGAAACATGGGGTTCGGTTTTTTTTCGGTTCGCACGCGCGGTCAATCTGTTAAGCCGCCATTCAGACAGAAAGAGCGATAATTACACAAATTTCGCCGTCTCATGCAACCTTGCTAAAATAACTTGCCTTGAGGCCGAACAAACAACCGCTCGAAAAAGACGCTTGGATTGGATTGATAATTTGACCTTGTTTCAGGTTTACACACGCGCTCTGCGCTACCTGACCGTTCATAAATGGCGGGTGATGGTGGTCGTCATCGCCAACGTCATTCTTGCAGCGATCACCATCGCCGAACCCGTGCTGTTCGGCCGTATCATCGACGCCATTTCTTCCGGCACCAATGTTACGCCCATCCTTATTCTGTGGGCGGGCTTCGGCGTCTTCAACACCGTCGCTTATGTGGCAGTCGCCCGTGAGGCTGACCGGCTGGCGCATGGGCGGCGCGCTTCGCTGCTGACGGAAGCCTTCGGTCGCATCATTTCGATGCCGCTCTCATGGCATCATCTGCGCGGCACGTCCAACGCCCTGCACACCTTGCTTCGCGCCAGCGAAACTCTGTTCGGCCTGTGGCTGGAATTCATGCGCACCCATCTGGCCACCTTTGTCGCACTGGTTTTGCTGGTGCCGACCGCGATGTCCATGGACCTGCGCCTCAGCTTCGTGCTGATCGGCCTCGGCATCGTCTACTGGTTTATCGGCAAATGGGTGATGGGCCGCACGAAGGATGGGCAGGCCTCGGTCGAGGAGCACTATCACAGCGTTTTTGCCCATGTCAGCGATTCCATCAGCAACGTGTCGGTGCTGCACAGCTACAACCGCATCGAAGCGGAAACGAAGGCGCTGAAATCCTTCACCGAAAAACTGCTGAGCGCCCAATATCCCGTTCTCGACTGGTGGGCCTTCGCCAGCGCGCTCAATCGCACCGCTTCCACCGTGTCGATGATGATCATTCTTGTCATCGGTACAGTGCTGGTGAAGAACGGCGAATTGCGCGTCGGTGACGTCATCGCCTTCATCGGTTTCGCCAATCTCCTGATCGGCAGGCTGGACCAGATGCGCCAATTCGTGACGCAGATTTTCGAAGCCCGCGCCAAGCTCGAGGATTTCTTCGTACTGGAGGATTCCGTCAAGGAGCGGGAAGAACCGGGCGACGCCCGCGAATTGTCGAATGTCTCCGGCACTGTGGAGTTCCGCAACGTCAATTTCGGTTTCGCCAACACCAAACAGGGCGTTCATGACGTCTCGTTCACGGCGAAGGCAGGCGAGACCATTGCGATCGTCGGACCCACCGGCGCCGGCAAGACCACGCTGATCAACCTTCTGCAGCGTGTCTACGACCCTGATTCCGGCCAGATCCTGATCGATGGCACCGATATTTCGACGGTGACAAAAAACTCGTTGCGCAACTCCATCGCGACCGTGTTCCAGGACGCTGGCCTGCTCAACCGCTCCATCCGCGAAAACATCCGCCTCGGCCGTGAATCGGCCACCGATGCGGAAGTGGTGGAAGCAGCAGCGGCGGCAGCGGCAACGGATTTCATCGACAGCCGCATCAACGGCTACCTGACGCAGGTGGGTGAGCGCGGTAACCGCCTTTCCGGCGGCGAGCGCCAGCGTATCGCCATTGCCCGTGCGATCCTGAAGAACGCTCCGATTCTGGTTCTCGACGAGGCGACAAGTGCGCTTGACGTGGAAACCGAAGCCCGCGTGAAGGCCGCCGTGGACGCGCTGCGAAAGAACCGCACGACCTTCATCATCGCCCACCGCCTTTCCACGGTCCGCGATGCCGATCTCGTCCTGTTCCTCGATCAGGGCCGGATCATCGAAAAGGGTACCTTCGACGAGCTGAGCCAGCGCGGCGGACGCTTCACCTCGCTGTTGCGCACCAGCGGCCTGCTGACGGAAGACGAAGGCCAGCAGCCACGGCCCAAGGCAATAGCCTCCTGAGGCTCAACGAATGGAATGCAAAAAGGGCGGGCACTATCGTGTCCGCCCTTTTTCGTCGTTCGCTTCGAGAATGTCGGGACATCACGAACCTTCTGCCTCAGTTCCCCAACCGTCATATTCACCACCGAGTTTTGCAGCCGTTGTGCTGAGAAGCACTATTTCTCTATCGATCTTGTTCGGAGCTCGCGGCTTGGAAACTCTATGCCCTTCCGCGCTGTTTGCGATGCATCCATCACCTCACGGATGATGCTATAGCCACGGTAGACCAAGAAGTCTCTGTAATGCATCTGCCCTTCATGCGTCGGAACATATGCAAAATGGTCTATCGGTCTCGATTTGCTGCCATCGTCCCCTTGCTTCCGCCGCTCATTTCTCACCAATTCGTTTTTCGTAAGATCGCCGACGGAAGCATCCATTTGCGTCCCAAAAACAGCTGCAAATATGCGCTTGGCACGGCGTATTAGCCCAATTCTTCTCAGCCTGTCAGCGCCGATCAGCTACGAAAACACGAATGGCAAAAATTCTTAACCGTTCAGTGACCGCCCGTTGAGCTTTCTTGCTGGCACTGGAGAGCCGTACAGGCGCCATACCCAGGACGCCAAACAGGCGTCGAAAGCGTGGAAGAACCCCACAACAAATTCGGGCCCCTGCGTCACCACAGGAGCCCGCTTTAAAAAGCGAACCGAAGGCCCGCCTGTCTCAGTCGAAGGGGATCACCCCATCCCCGGCCGCCAGATCCTTGCCGTCGACGGACAATGAAATTTCCGCCGTGCCGGCCTTGCGGCTAACGGTAATCTCTCTTGCCTTACCGTCAAGCGTGATCTTCACCGAGAAACCGCTCCAGTCCTGCGGCAGCGACGGCGAAATATGCAGCTTGCCATCCGTGCGGGTGATGCCGAGAATACCCTCGACGGCGGCGCGGTAGAGCCACCCGGCGGAACCCGTGTACCAGCTCCAGCCGCCACGGCCCGCATAAGCGCCTTCACCGTAGACATCCGCAGTCACCACATAGGGTTCGACCCGATAGGTTTCCGACGATGCCGCATCCAGCGCATGGTTGACCGGGTTGAGCAGCTGGAAGCAGTTCCATGCTTCCTGTGCACGGCCCTGCTTGGCAAGCGCAAGAACCACCCAGGTCGCAGCGTGGGTATATTGGCCGCCGTTTTCGCGCACTCCCGGCGGATATCCCTTGATGTAACCCGGATCATGCGGCGCACGCGAGAAAGGCGGCGTGAACAGCCGGATGATACCGGTTTTTTCATCAACCAGATGCTCCATGACGGCATCCATAGCCTGTCGCGATCGGCCTTCTTCACCCTCGCCGGAGAGAACGCTCCAGCTCTGGCCGAGCGAATCGATCTGGCATTCCTCGCTGCTGGTCGAACCAAGCGGTGTGCCGTCATCGAAGTAACCGCGACGGTAGTAGCTGCCGTCCCAGCCAGCTGTTTCGAGAGCATGACGCAGCTTTTCACGATGTGCCGCCCACTTGCCGACCCGGTCGGTATCGCCACGCTTCTCGGCGATCTCGATGAAATCGCGCAAAGCCCCTGAGAGGAACCAGCCGAGCCAGACGCTCGTGCCCTTGCCACCAACGCCCACACGGTTCATGCCGTCGTTCCAATCACCGCCGAGGATGAGCGGCAGGCCGTTCTCCCCGGTGCGATGAATGGCGAGATCAAGCGCCAGCGCCGCATGTTCGTAAAGTGTGACGGACCTATCGCTCGTCTCCGGCTGGAAGAAGGCATCATGCTGGCCGGGCATCAATGCCGGCCCCTTCAGGAAGGGAATGCTTTCATCGAGGATAGCCGCATCGCCCGTAGCCGAGACATACTGGTTGATCGCATAAGCGAGCCAGACGACGTCGTCCGAGATGGTCGTGCGGACACCGGCACCCGTTAGCGGCAGCCACCAGTGCTGCACATCGCCTTCCGGGAACTGGCGGCCAGCCGCGCGCAGGATCTGCTTGCGGGCGAGATCCGGCTGGTAGAGCAGAAAGGCCAGCGTATCCTGCAACTGGTCGCGGAAGCCGAAGGCGCCGCTCGACTGGTAAAAGGCGGTACGCGCCAGAATGCGGCAGGCCAGCGCCTGATAGGGCAGCCAGCTATTGACCATATGGTTGAAGCCGGCATCGGGCGTGGAGACCTGCAACTGGCCGGTAAAGCCCGTCCAGAATGCCTTGCTCGCATCCAGTACCGTCTGGAAGTCCGCCTGGCGGGCATCTTTCACCAGCGCCTCGGCTTCCTCCGCATCGTCGGCATCGCCGAGAATGAAGGTCATGTGCCGTTCTTCGCCCGGCTTCAGATGGATTTCCTGCATCAACGCCGCGCAAGGATCACCATCCACCTCTGTGCCGCCGCTAAGCGCCGCACCGGACACGATGCCCTGCGGGGCTTGTGCTGAACCGAAGCGGCCAATGAATTCCCGGCGGCTAGTGGTGAAGCCGCTGGCCTCACTATCGAGCGTCAGGAACGAGGTGCGGGCGCTATAGTCGATGCTGTAGGGGTTCGACGCGAAGATCGCGTTGTTGCCCGCATCATGCCTGCTCAGGATGAACGGCGCGGATTTCTGGCCGTTATTGCCGAGCACCCACTCCACATAGGCGTAGACCTTGAGACGACGGCTTTTCGAACCCTTGTTGCGCACGATCACCTGCGAGAACTTGATCGGCTTTTCGCGGTCAACTGTCTGCGTCAGTTCGACTTCGAGCGTATCCGCCACGCCGGACAGGATGGAGTAACCAAGACCATGGCGGGTTTCGAACATGGCGTCTGGATCACGCGACAGCGCGGCACAGGGCGTATAGAGCTTTCCTGTTTCCACGTCGGCGACATAGAAGGCCTCACCCGGCCGGTTGATGACCGGATCATTGGTCCAGGGCGTCAGTTGGTAGTCGCGTGAATTGCGGCTCCAGCTGAAACCGGCGCCTTCGGCCGAAATATGGAAGCCGAAATTCTCGTTCGATATAACGTTAATCCATGGATGCGGCGTGGACTGCCCGCCATTCAGGCGCACCACATATTCCTGGCCGTTTTTGGCGAAGCCCCCGAAACCGTTCCAGAAATCGAGATCGCCCGCATCCTCGACCGGCTCCGCAACCGGGAAGGCCGGCACGGGCAAACGGGCCTGTGCAACATCGGAAGTGCCGTCAGGACCGCGATTGGCCGCAAACAGCGAGACCGCGCGGTTGATCTGATCGACAATCTTGCCGTTGCGCACGTGCAGCACGACACGGGAAGCGGCGAGAAGCGCGCTCCACGTCTCTTCGTCCATCAGGTCACGGCGAACGGAGAAGACGTGCGGGCGACCGCCATCGGCAGGGTTGATGCGGCGCTGCGTCTCGGAAATATGATCGAGCGCATGCTGCATATCCTGCGCATAGGACGCAGCCCTTTCGTTGACGATGACGAGATCGAAGATCACGCCACGCGAACGCAGATATTCGTGGGCACTCAACGCCTCGCGGGCGATATCCATGTCCATGTCGTCGTTGATGCGCAGGCTGAAGATCGGGAAATCGCCGGAAATCGCAAGCGGCCACAAGGCGCGCTGCGAGGCCAGCCCTGTTTTCAGCGTTTCCGAATCCGCACGCAGATGCATGTCCGGGTAGGTCAGGTAACGGCCGAGATGCTGGAAGGCGGCCGCCTGCTGCGAGGTAACGCCCACGTGGCGCATCTGTACCTGCGTACGCGTCCAGGCATGCACGAGTTCATGGGCGAAAGCATCAGGATGACGATAACGGTCGATCGCCTTGTCGACTTCTTCGCGGCTTGGCGCAGCAATCGTCCAGAAGATCACGCTCACCTTCTTGCCCGCCGGCACGCGCACGGTGCGCCGCAGCGACAGGATCGGATCAAGCGTGAAACCATCGGTGCTGGAGAGCGTCGCACCGACATCGAATGCCGCCGCTTCACGCAGCGACCGTCCGCGACCGATGAACTTGGCGCGATCGGTCTCGAACTCCGTCGGACGCGACGGGCCGGCATTGTCGGCGGCCAGATGCGCAATGACGGTGCCCGGCTCATTCGGGCTGCGACGGTTGCGCCACGCACGGATGACGTCGCCGCGGCGGCCGATCTCCGTCTGCACGAACATGCGCGAGAAGAGCGGATGGGCGTTGTCGTCATCTTCAGACGCGATGACTGGCTCCATATAGGATGTCACTTCGATATAGCGATCCTCGGAACCGACATTGAGCAGGGTGACGCGGCGGCCTTCGGCATCGTGCTCGGTGGCGACGATGCATTCGACGACGCTCTGCAGATCGCCTGTCGTCTTGTGGAATTCGGCCTTGTCATCGGTGAAGACCGTCTTGGTCTTTTCACCCTCGAAGACACGCGGCTCCGCTGTCGCACTCCACCACTGTCCATTGGTGGTGTCGCGCAGGAAGATGAAGGTGCCCCAGCGGTCGTCGGTCGGATCGGCCTTCCAGCGGGAAATCGCCTGCCCGTTCCACTTCGAGTACCCCGCGCCCGTCGAGGTGAGCATGGTCGAATAGTGGCCATTCGAGAGGAACACCACCTCGCGATCTCGCACCGCCGGATCGGCAATGGAGCGCACTTCCGCACGTAGCAGATCGGCCTGTTCCTTGCCGGGGGTTTCCGGCTCGTATTTGGCGCTCATGACCGGCACTTCGCGCGGCGCCTTTTCCTGGAGCAGCAATTCGGCCGCCTCGATCACCGGATCGGAATGGAAGAGTTCGCGCAACACGCCATCGAAGGCCACATTGGCGACAGCGGCAATCGACATGCCGTGATGGTGAGCATAATAGTTGTAGACCACCGCGCAGACCTTGCCGTCAGGCACACGGGTTGGCGTGAAATCCACCGCGTCGTGGAAACCATACTGGCCGAGCGCGCCAAGCTTGCGCAGCTTGTCGAGGTTTTCGAGTGCACCATCCGGATCATACTGGCTGGCGAGGATCGACGCATAAGGCGCGATCACCGCATTCTGGCCAAGGCCACGCTTGAGGCCAAGCGTCGGCACACCGAAGTTGGTGTACTGGTAGTTCATGTTGTGATCGCGGGCATTAAATGCCGCTTCGGAAATGCCCCATGGCGTGCCGAGACGGCGGCCGTGGTTCATTTGTTCCTTGACGATCAGATTGTTGGTCTGGTTGAGAATGCCACCCTGGCGCTCCTGCATGACGAGCGGCGGCATCAGATATTCGAACATCGAGCCGGACCAGGAGACCAGCGCACCCTGCGCACCGATCGGCACGACCTGGCGGCCGAGACGGTACCAGTGTTCGGTCGGCAGATCGCCCTTGGCGATGGCGAAGAGGCTGGTCAGGCGGCATTCGGA
>JAEXMK010000158.1 GCA_023444445.1 Pseudomonadota bacterium
GGATGGAGCGAAGCGAAATCCGGGATTCAGAGCATTGATGAAACGCCGGTCCCCGGATTACGCTTCGCTCCATCCGGGCTACAGAAAAACAACCATCAGGGAGAAACCACATGACCCTCTTCGACATGACCGGCAAGGTTGCCGTCATCACCGGATCGACCCGCGGCATCGGCCGCGCCATTGCGGAGCGGATGGCGGAGCATGGCGCCAAGGTGGTGATCTCCTCGCGCAAGCAGGATGTGTGCGACGAAGTCGCCAAGGAAGTGAACGAGAAGTTCGGCATGGGCACGGCCGTCGCCATCGCCGCGAATATTTCCAGCAAGGAAAACCTGCAGAATCTCGTCGATGAAAGCCGCAAGGCGTTCGGCAGGATCGACGTGCTGGTCTGCAACGCCGCATCGAATCCGTATTACGGGCCGCTGGCCGGCATTTCCGACGATCAGTTCAGCAAGATCCTCAGCAACAACATCGTCGCCAACAACTGGCTGATTTCGATGGTGGTGCCGGAGATGACCGCGCGCAAGGACGGCTCGATCATCATCGTCTCATCCATCGGCGGCCTGAAGGGCTCGACGACCATCGGCGCCTATTGCGTGTCGAAGGCGGCGGACATGCAGCTCGCGCGCAATCTCGCCTGCGAATATGGGCCGCACAATATCCGCGTGAACTGCATCGCGCCGGGCCTGATCAAGACCGATTTCGCCAAGGCGCTGTGGGACGATCCGGACACGCTGAAGAAGTCCACCGCACGCTCGCCGCTGCTGCGCATCGGCATCCCCGACGAAATCGCCGGCGCCGCGGTGTTCATGGGCTCGGCCGCGGGGAATTTCATGACCGGGCAGACCGTGGTGATCGACGGCGGCGCGACGATTAGTTGAGGTTTTTCGTCATTGCGAGCGCAGCGAAGCAATCCAGAAAGCCAAGTGAAGAAAGACTGGATTGCTTCGTCGCTTCGCTCAGGGAAAAGCCTTTGGCTTTTCCCGACCTCGCAATGACGGCTAACTACTCCAACGCCGCATAAACCAGGCTGCGGATCAGCGTGCGGAAATATTCCCGCTGTCCCGGGCCCTGCGACATGAACACGGCGAACAGGTCTTCCTTCGGATCGATCCAGAAGAAGGTGCCGGCGACGCCGCTCCAGAAGAACTGACCTGTCGAGCCTGCATAAGGCGCGAGGCCGTCATCGGTGCGTACGGCGAAGCCGAGGCCGAAACCGTGGCCGGGCGGGACGAGATGGGTTTCCAGCTTGACGTTCGGGGCGAGGTGGTTTGACGCCATGAAGTGCAGCGTGCGGCTGCCGATCACTCTGACGCCGTCGAGCGTGCCGCCATTGAGCAGCATCTGGCAGAAGCGCGCATAGTCCATGGTGGTGGAAACAAGGCCGCCGCCGCCGGATTCCATCTTCGGGATTTCCAGCGGATCGAACAGCGCCACCTTGTCGCCGGTCCAGGGATCGGTGGGGAAGGGGTGTGCGATGCGGCCCTTGTTGTCGCTGGCAGTGTGAAATCCGGTCTCGGCCATCTGCAGGGGCGCGAGGATATTTTCGGTGAGATAGCTGCCCAGCGACTTGCCGGAAACCACCTCGATGACGCGGCCGAGGATGTCTGTGGAGCGGCTGTAATTCCACTCTGCGCCGGGCTGGCAGATCAGCGGCAGCTTGGCGACGATCTTCGCGTGCTCCTCATTGGTGATGTCGCGGCTGCGCAGATTCGACTTCTGGTACATCCGCTGCACCATGCCGTTGCCGGTGATCTCGTAGGAGATGCCCGAGGTGTGGCGGAGCAGGTCCTGGATCGTGATCGGGCGCAGCGGCAGCGCCAGTTCGAGCTGGCCGTTACGCTCGATGCCGACCTTGGTGTCGGCGAATTCCGGGATGTATTTGGCGAGCGGGTCCAGCAGCAGGAGCTGTCCGTCCTCGACCAGTTGCATGATCCCCAGCGAGACGATCGGCTTGGTCATGGAGAAGATGCGGAACAGGCTGTCCCGGGCCATCGGTGTGGCGACGTCCGGCGCCTGGCGGCCGAAGGCCTCGAAATAGCCGATCTGGCCGCGGCGGGCGATCAGGGTGGTCACCCCCGGGGTGGTGCCCTTGTCGATCTCGCGGCGGAAGGCGTCGGAGATCTTTTGAAGACGGTTTGATGACAATCCCAGCGATTCCGGCCGGGCCTCGGGCAAAGCGGGGGTCTCAACAAGGGTCTTGGGCAAAGTGGCGGGTTTTACGGCAGGCTGGGCGTTCATGAGGTCTCCCGATTGATCTTGTCTTTTGCCAACCCACATAAGGGGCTTATCCGGCATGGGCTGGGGAGAGTGACCCAGAAGTTCGGGCTTGAACAGGGCCGTTTTCCCCTGTAACCAGCCGCCGGTTTGGTGTGCCGCGCAAGGGCGCTGGCAAAACAGGTGGATCAATGGCCAAAGCAAAATTTGAACGTAACAAACCGCACTGCAACATCGGCACGATCGGTCACGTTGACCACGGCAAGACGTCGCTGACGGCGGCGATCACGAAGGTGCTGGCTGAGTCCGGCGGTGCGT
>JAEXMK010000204.1 GCA_023444445.1 Pseudomonadota bacterium
AGCCGGACCAGGAGACCAGCGCACCCTGCGCACCGATCGGCACGACCTGGCGGCCGAGACGGTACCAGTGTTCGGTCGGCAGATCGCCCTTGGCGATGGCGAAGAGGCTGGTCAGGCGGCATTCGGAAGCCAGAAGGTCGTAGCAGGCCTCATCCAGCTCCTTGCTTTCGACGCGGTAGCCAATCGACAGAAGACGGCGATCCTTGCGATAAAGGAAGGTGAAATCCATCGAGAAGGCAAGGTTGCGGCTGCGGTCGCGCAGCGATGCGAGACGTTGTCGCAGCGGCTCCATGTTTGTGAGGTCGATGGCGCTATCGGAAATATGCGCTTCGCAGGATTCCACCAGCAACTGCGCCCAACGCGTTACTTCCGCGCTCTGCGCCGACTTCACCTCGTGATCGACATTGGTTGCGAGCTTCTGGATATCGCGTGCCAGCACGGCGAGATTGATGACGCGGATAGAGGCGAATTCATGCTCCCGCTTGACGGAAGCGAGCGCGTTCGAGAAGCCAATGATGCGCTCTTCCAGGCGGCGATGCAGCGGACGGAGGTTCTTGCGATTGTCCGGCAGCGCCTTCAGCGTTTCGCGCAGAATACCGGCGACATCGCCGATACCATCCAGATTGCCCTGAAGATGGGCCGACGGCGCTTCCGCCCAGTCACGGCAGGCAGACGAAACCGCAATCAGGTGGCCGGCGAGGTTGCCGCTGTCCACCGCCGAAACGTAACGCGGCCCAAGCGTCTGCAAGGTGTCGGTGTGATACCAGTTGTAGAGATGGCCACGATATTTTTCCATCTTCTCGACAGTCTGGATCGTGTTCTCGATCCGCTCCAGCGTATCGGCAAAGCTGATCCAGCCGAAGTGACGCGCCGAGATGACGGAGAGCAGATAGACGCCGATATTGGTCGGCGATGTACGCGACGCAACGATCGGTTCCGGCGTTTCCTGGAAATTGTCCGGCGGCAGGTGGTTTTCCTGCGGCGTTACGAAAGCCTCGTAATAACGCCAGGTGCGGCGCGCGATTTTGCGCAACTCGAAGGAAACGTGCTCGGAAACGAACAGCCGGTCTTCGGTTTCAGCCGACTGGCTGACATACCAGGCGACGGCGGGAGACAGAATCCAGAGCAGCGTGAAGGGAATGCCGATCAGGAAAGCATTGTCGCCCGGCAGTGCCGCAAACAGCAGGCCAAGCATGGCGACGATTGGCGCATGCCACATCTGGCGATAATAATCGATGATGCTGCCCTGCGCGCTGGACTGCATGCTGGCGGCCGTGCGCCATTCCAGCATCAGCTTGTGGCTGACCAGCAGGCGATAAAGCGAACGGACAATCGCGTCCGTCATCATGCAGGCGGCATCGGCAATGAAGACGATACGCAGTGCAACCTGCGCATTGGTGGCGCGGATTTCCGACCAGATGGTGTGGAAATGCGCCTGCGGCACAATGTCGGTGGAGCGCGGCACGAGGCCGGAAAGCAACGAAAGCGTGGGCGCGACGAACAGCGAGAAGATCAGCAGGATCTGCCATATCAGCGCACCCAGCGGATCCATGAAATACCAGCCGAGGATCGAGGCGAAGAACCAGGCGATCGGCGTTAGCGAACGACGCAGATTGTCGACCATCTTCCAGCGGCCAATGGCGGTAACGCCACGGGCACGGTCAAGGATGAAGGGAAGCAGCTGCCAGTCACCACGAGCCCAGCGATGCTGGCGGGAGACTTCAACCTCGTAGCGGGTCGGAAAATCCTCGACCAGTTCCACATCGGTCACCAGCGCGCAGCGCGCGAAGGAGCCTTCGAGCAGATCGTGGCTGAGGATGGAATTCTCTTCGATACGGCCCTTCAGCGCCGCTTCAAAGGCATCCACGTCATAAAGACCCTTGCCGGTAAAGGTGCCCTCGGAGGTCAGGTCCTGATAGACGTCGGAAACGGTGAAGACGTAAGGATCGATACCGCGATTGATCGAAAAGACGCGCTGGAACACGGATGCGTCCTTGCCGGTCGTCAGCGAAGGCGTGACACGCGGCTGCAACAGGCCGTAACCTTCCACGACACGACCGGATACCGGATCGATCTTGGGGCGGTTGATCGGGTGGTGCATCTTGCCGACGAGTTTGGTGACCGCATCGCGCATCAGGCGCGTATCGGCATCCAGCGTCATGACATATTTGACGTCGGCCGGCACGATGTTCGCGCCGCCGAGGAAGGTCGTATCCTTGTCGCCGCGCAGCAACATGTTCAACTCATGCAGCTTGCCGCGCTTGCGCTCCCAACCCATCCAGCAGCCTTCTGCCGGATTATAAATGCGGCGGCGATGCAGCAGGTAAAAGCGCGTCTTGCCGTCAAACGCATAACGGCTGTTGAGCGCCGCAAGTTCGCGCTTGGCATAGTCGAGAATTTCAAGGTCGTCGTCGGACTGCTCATACTGCGCATCACGCCAGTCGCTCACCAGCGAGAAATAAATCTCGCCATGCGGGTTAGCGAGATAATGCACCTCGATATTGCGCATCATCTCATCGACGCTGTCGCGGCTGGTCAGCATGCAGGGCACGGCGACCAGGGTGCGGGCATCCTCAGGAATGCCGTTCTTGAACTCGTATCCGACGAGCCGGAACGGCTTCACGAAGAAGGTTACGAGCGTGTTGAAAAGCCCGGTCGCGCCCTCGGAGGCCGGCAATGCAAACATCAGCAGGAACGCGGTCACGACATACCAGGGCATGCCCGCTTTTGCCAGGAACCAGCCGACCGCGAGCATGGCGACCGCCGTAATAAGGAGCACCGGCGCCGCGATTGCGAGCCAGTTGAACTTGCGCATCGAGCGGACGATATGCTGCGATACAAGCGGCCGATAGCCAAGCGTCCTTTCAAGCTCGAGGCGGCGCTGACCGACGAGCACCGAGCCGACATTGACGCGATGATTTTCGTCAGTGCCCGCAGGCAGATCGGACCGCGCCATTTCGACGGCGGCACGCGCCACCTCCACTTCGGTTTTGGGCGAGCGGCGGGCCAGAAGCTCGATCGTGTTGCGATAGGTGTTACGCGAACCGAAATCGAGAACTTCGTAATCGGTCTCTTCGCGCAGGACCTTGTCGATATGACTGACTTCCTCGAACCACACCGACCATTCGGTGTCATCGATTTCACGCAGGCTCCTGACGATGTTGCCCATCGTCACGTTGCCGGAGGCAAGGCGATTATGTTCCGACATCATGACGTTTTCAGCGTCGGTACCGGCGGCATGCAGGCGTTCTTCAAGCCAAGCCACGGCAAAACCCGATGTCTGCGAGCCGTTTCTGAGACGGTAGAGGAACTGCGTTGCAAAGGTCGGATCGTCAACCAACGTATCGACCTGCTTGAGCAGTGCTGCCGAGGCTTCGGCATCGTTGAGCCGGATGATCTCGTCGACGACCTCATTCGCCTTCTGGCGCATGCGGCGCGAACGCTCCACGCGAATGGAGATACGGCGGAGATTTTCAATGAGGACGAAACGGATGATCGACGGCAGCGCCCACAATTCGCCTATCTGCAGCGTCTTCGAGGTCTGGTAGCCATCCACCAGCGCCGTCATATTCTCGCGCGAAACCGTGCTGTGGGTGTGGGCGACATAAAGCCAGCCGAGCGCCATGACCCGCGGGATCGTCACCCCGCCCACCGTCATCGTCGGTAGCTGGCGATAGAACTTGCGCGGAAAATCGCGACGGACTTCCTGGATCGCCTCTTCGATGACGTAGTGATTGTCGAGCAGCCATTCCGCCGCCGGCGTGATCGTCGCGCCATTTTCCGCATCGACGGCCGTCGTGCGGTAGACCCGCAGGATTTCCTTCTCATTCTCGCGGTGGCGCTCGAAGAAATCGAATTCCATGAAGCCGGGAAGACTGTCGGCACCATCGCGGGAAAGCGCGGCACCGGCATCATGCAATTCCTCGATCGTCATATAGGACGCGCGGATCGAATCGTTGTGATCGATCTGCTTCGTCTCGGAATCACGGGCGGCGGCGGTCGGGGTGATATGAAATGACATCGGGCTCGTATTCTGAACTGTATGGAAACCTGTTCGACTTGACCGGCATTTCGTTTACGGCGGGAACGCGCACGAAATGGGGCCACGCTATATTTCTGACTTATCCTGAACCTTCGGTGAACCGGGTGAGCCGCCGCAGGAAGCGGATCGTCAGACGGTGCATATCTTCGGGCATGGCATTTTGCGGCGCGGTCCACCGCGTATCCTTGCGAAGCCGGGGATTGGTGCGAGCAAGGTGGTTTCGACGATAGGAAAATTTTGTCCTCCGGCCCGGCAAAGCCGTTCCAAACGGATGTCTCACCTTCCCCCACGGCGAAAATTGTTCGCGCAACGTCCGATCGTCCCCCTTGACACCTGAAGGGCAACGCGAGGCCGACAGGGCCTGCGCTACATCCGAAAGAAGCTAATGCCCCAGGACGTCAATAGTTCCATGCCACCTGTCGCGATGCGATGCAAGCGCTGAATTTCAAGGGGTTCCGGCTCCCCCGACACCTCTTACATGCGCGCACTTATACTGCTATGCAATTCGCAAAAGACGCCGAAAAAAAGCGGCGTAACCAGGGACTTCGAAAATGACCAGACAGACCGCAAACATCGCCTCCTTTGCCAACCATATGCCTGACGTTGTGGCGATCCGCCGTCATCTGCATCGTCATCCCGAGATCGGCCTTTCGGAATTCAAGACATCGGATTTCATTGCCGAACAGCTGGTGGAAATGGGCTACGAGGTGACACGCGGGCTCGCCGGAACCGGCATTGTGGCGACGCTCCGAAATGGTGACAGCAGCCGCACGCTCGGCATTCGCGCCGACATTGACGCGCTGCCGATCCACGAGGAAACCGGGGCGGACTATGCTAGCACCCATCAAGGCGTGATGCACGCCTGCGGTCATGACGGCCATACCGCCATGCTGCTGGGAGCGGCGAAAATCATTGCCGAACGCAGGAATTTCGACGGGACCCTGCATCTGATCTTCCAGCCTGCGGAGGAAAATTTCGGCGGCGCCCGCATCATGATCGAGGATGGCCTGTTCGAGCGCTTCCCCTGCGATGCGGTCTTTGCTCTGCATAATGATCCCGGCCTGCCCTTCGGACAATTCGTGCTGCGCGACGGGCCGATCCTTGCCGCCGTCGACGAATGCAAGATCACCGTCAAGGGTTATGGTGGCCACGGCGCCGAACCGCAGGATGCCGCCGACCCCATCGTTGCCGGCGCGAGCATCATCATGGCATTGCAGACCGTCGTGTCCCGCAACATCCATCCGCAGCTGTCGGCCGTCGTTACCGTGGGCGCATTCCATGCTGGCGCTGCCAGCAACGTCATTCCCGAAACGGCGGAGATGCTGCTAACCATCCGCTCCTTCGATCCGGGCGTGCGTGACGAGCTGGAAAAGCGTATCCGGGCGATCGCCGAAGGCCAGGCGGCAAGCTACGGCATGAGTGTCATCATCGATTACGAGCGCGGTTATAACGCAACCGTCAATCACAAGGCGGAAACGGATTATATCGCCGATCTCGCCCGCCGTTTTGCCGGGCCGGAGAAGGTGGCCGAGATGCAGCGCCCGTCAATGGGCGCGGAAGATTTCGCCTACATGCTGGAGAAGCGGCCTGGCTGCTATTTCTTCCTCGGCACGGCGCGCACCGAAAACGACCCGCCGCTGCATCATCCGAAATTCGATTTCAACGATGAAATCCTGCCGATCGGAACCGCGTTCTGGGTGGATCTGGCAGAGGATTATCTGAAGGCTTGATAAACATAAAAAGGCCGGTCGGAGGAGCGACCGGCCTTTATTCTCAAGTTGCCTGAAAATTCGGGAGGATCAGGGAACGAGACCAAATATGACGGCAGCGACGAAAGCCATGCACACGCCGACAAGAGCCGCATGAACCGAATCTTTCCAGTTGCGTGGCGACTGGGGCTGCGAAACAAAGTCTTTTACTTTTCCTGCCTTGGAATAAGACATTGTACACTCCCTTCCTGCTCGGCCCTTCAAACGGGCATTGCTTACTTCGAGTAGAGAATAGCTTTATTCCCCACCGTTTCAGTAGAGATAAAATTCCATAAGAGGCGCCAATTGGGAAAAATAGGGGTCGTCACTTGCCTCCCAACAAGCATCAATCTACCCGTCGCGAACTATTAACGCGGCGGGACGGAGTTTGTTCAAACGACCTCTCCGTGGACAGGAAGACATGACTGACATCGACGCCATCATCATCGGAGCGGGCGTGATCGGGCTTGCGACGGCCCGCGAATTGTCAATGCGCGGCCTCTCGGTCATCGTTCTGGAAAGCGAGAAGGAATTCGGCTCCGCAACTTCTTCCCGCAACAGCGAGGTCATCCATGCGGGGCTCTATTATCCAGCCGCAAGCCTGAAGGCGAGGCTCTGTTTCGAGGGTAAGGAGCGGCTTTATGAATTCTGCCGGAGCCACGGCGTTGCGCACCGCCGCTGCGGTAAACTCATCGTCGCCACAAGCGAGAACGAAACACCCCTGCTCGCTGCGCTTGGCGCAAAAGGCAAAGCTAATGGCTGCAACGATCTGGAGTTGATCGACCAGCGACAGGCACTTTCACTCGAGCCTGCCATTGCCTGCAGCTCAGCCCTGCTCTCGCCGTCGACGGGAATCATCGATAGCCATGGCTATATGCTGGCGCTGCTTGGCGAGGCGGAGGACCATGGCGCGGCCCTTGCGCTCAACGCACCATTCGAAAGGGCGGAAGCGCTGGGCGACGGTTTCCGAGTTCATGTCGGCGGAAAGGAGCCTGTCAGCCTCACATGCCGACTGCTCGTCAATTCCGCCGGCCTGGTCGCGCCGATGGTGGCAGCAATGATAGAAGGGCTGCCGTCAGAGTCGATCCCGCAGGCGCGTCTCGCCAAGGGCAGCTATTTTTCACTGACAGGCAAATCGCCTTTCTCTCGGTTGATCTATCCAGCGCCACACACCCACGGCCTTGGCGTGCACCTGACGCTCGATCTCGCCGGTCAGGCCCGGTTCGGCCCGGATGTGGAATGGGTTGATACCATCGACTATGCCGTCGATCCTCGCCGCATGGAGGGTTTCAGCGACGCCATAAGACGCTATTGGCCGGGCCTTCCGGACCATGCGCTGATTCCAGCCTATTCGGGGATTCGGCCGAAGATTTCTGGCCCGGACGAACCGGCCATGGACTTCCGCATTGATGGGCCGGAAACGCATGGCCTCGCCGGCCTCGTCAATCTGTTCGGCATAGAAAGCCCCGGCCTCACCGCCTCGCTGGCAATTGCCGATGAGGTTGCCGCACGGCTAAAAGCCTAACCTTAACCTCAGCCAAAACGGGACAGGGCGCCGGCCATGATCTCCAGATCGACATTGCCGCCGGAAGCGACTGCGATCACCGTTTCGCTTTCCAGTTCATCGCCGTGGAAGAGGGCCGCCGCCAGCGCCACAGCGCCGCCTGGTTCGACAACGATCTTCAGCCGGTTAAGAGCGAGAACCATAGCCCGCAGCGCTTCCTCCTCGGTCACGGCAATGCCTTTTCCGCAGAGCCCGGCCATGATGGGGAAAGTAATATTGCCGGGCTGCGGCGTGACGATCGCGTCGCAGATCGAGCCCGAGGTCGTGGCGTTACGCTCGATCTTACCCGCAGCAAGGGAACGCGCCACATCGTCGAACCGCTCCGGTTCCGACGTCCTGACCTTGTAGTTCGGCGCTTTTGCAGCGAGTGCCAGGGAGATGCCGGAGGTGAGGCCACCGCCACCGCAGGGCACCAGAACCTCGGCTTCACCGATGCCCAGCTCCGCGCCCTGTTCGGCAATCTCCAACCCCACTGTCCCCTGCCCGGCAATGACCAGCGGTTCGTCATAGGGCCTGATCAGCGTCAGCCCGCGCTCGCGCGAAATGCGATCACCGATGGCGTCGCGATCTTCGTTAGCACGGTCATAGAGCACCACCTCCGCGCCATAGGCCCGGGTATTGTCGATTTTGATCTTCGGCGCATCCGACGGCATGATGATGACGGCGGGAACATTGTGCAGCCGGGCGGCAAGCGCCACGCCCTGCGCATGGTTGCCGGAAGAAAAGGCGATCACGCCCTTGGCGCGCACCTCCACCGGAAGGCCGGAGACGGCCGACCAGCCGCCGCGAAACTTGAAGGAACCCGTTCTCTGCAGGCATTCGGCCTTTACGAACAGCTTCCGTCCGGCAGTCTCGTCCAGAAAAGGCGATGAGAGAAGCGGTGTGCGAACCGCATGGTTGCCGATGCGCCCACGCGCGGCCTCTATCATCGAAATATCTGTCATGTCGTGCCCCTGTGATGCGGATTTGCGGGTACATTAGGAGGTTGCAATCAATTGCGAAACCGCCCGGAAAAGAAAAATCCCCGGACGTGGCCGGGGATTTTGTCCTATGTGATCAATGATTGTGCCGAGGCATCTTTTCGGCGATCCGGCGGAAATCCGCAGCCCCTTCCAGAACCGCGCCATCCGAAAGCTGGGTCACCGATTGACGATAGATGCGTTGCCAGGGTGTCGCATCCGCAGGAACGGCGGGAATGCCGTCAGCCTTACGGGCGTTGAGCTCCTCATCCGGCACCAGCGCGTTGCACTCCCCCTTGTTGAAGTCGATGCGGATCACGTCGCCGGTGCGAAGCCATGCCAGCCCGCCACCCGCCGCACTTTCAGGGGAAGCGTTGAGGATCGACGGGCTATCCGCCGTTCCCGATTGCCGGCCGTCACCGATCGTCGGCAGGCTGGTAATGCCTTTTTTCAACAGCGCGTCCGGCGGCTGCATGTTGACGACCTCGGCCGAACCTGGCCAGCCGAGCGGCCCCGCACCACGAATGACGAGAATGGTGCGCTCATCAATATCAAGTGAGGGATCGTTGATACGGGCGTGATAATCCTCCGAACCGTCGAATACGACGCACTTGCCCTCGAATATCCCCTCGCGGCCCGGCTCGCTGAGATAACGCTGGCGGAACTCCGCCGAGATCACGCTCGTCTTCATGATGGCGAAATCGAAGAGATTGCCCTTGAGAACCAGGAAACCAGCCCGTTCCTTGAGCGGTTTGTCATAGGGCAGGATCACGTCGCGGTCGGTCGATTCACGCCCGTCCAGATTTTCCGCCATGGTCTTGCCGGTCACGGTCGGACAGCTGCCGTCGAGCTTACCGGCCTGCAGAAGCTCCCACATGATGGCGGGCGTGCCGCCGGCGCGATGGTATTTTTCGCCCAGCCACTTACCGGCCGGCTGAACATTGGCCAGTAGCGGAATATCGTAGCCGTGAGCCTGCCAGTCCTCTTCGCGAAGCTCGACACCCGCATGTTTCGCCATGGCCGCCAGATGCGGCTGCGCATTGGTGGAGCCGCCAATCGCCGAGTTGACGCGGATCGCGTTCAGGAACGCTTCGCGCGTCATGATGTCCGAAGGCTTGATATTCTCGATCACCAGTTCCACGGCGCGTCGGCCGGTGCGATAGGCCATCTGACCGCGTTCGCGGTAAGCCGCAGGGATCGCGCCGCAGCCGGTGAGCGACATGCCGAGCGCTTCCGCCATGGCATTCATGGTGGAGGCCGTGCCCATGGTGTTGCAGTGGCCAACCGAAGGAGCCGATTCCAGCGCTGCCTGCAAAAACTCCTCACGGGTGATTTCGCCCGCACCGTATTTGCGGCGCATGCGCCAGATGACGGTACCGGAACCGACCAGATCGCCGTCATGATAACCGTCGAGCATCGGCCCGCCGGAAAGCACGATGGCCGGAATATCGACCGTGCTTGCCGCCATCAGCGCCGAAGGCGTGGTCTTGTCGCAACCGGTGGTCAGAACGACACCATCGAGGGGGTAACCGTAAAGCACCTCCACGAGGCTGAGATAGGCGAGATTGCGGTCAAGCGCCGCCGTCGGGCGCTTGCAGTTTTCGAACATCGGGTGGGTCGGAAACTCGATGGGAATGCCGCCCGCATCGCGGATGCCGTCGCGCACCCGCTTGACCAGTTCCACATGGACACGGTTACAGGGCGTGAGGTCGCTGCCGCTCTGGGCGATGCCGATCACCGGCTTGCCGGAGCGCAGTTCTTCCGGGGTCACGCCGTAATTCATGAAGCGCTCCAGATAGAGCGCCGTCATGTCGAGATGGTCAGGATTGTCGAACCAGTCCTGGGATCGCAGGCGGCGCATGGGTGTCTTGTCGTCGCTCATCAGTCGCCTCAGCCCTGTTCGCGGTTGTTGAGTTTTTCGAGATAAAGCAGGATGCCGCTATGATCGACATCCGCCCCGCCGTCGCCAACGAAGTCATCGAATTCCCGCGTGACCTGCTGGGTAAGCGGCAGGTTAAGCGACAGATCCTTCGCCGTTGCCAGCACGCCGTTCAGGTCCTTGAGCTGGAATTTGGACGGACCACCCGGCACGAAATTGCGCTTCACCATGCGCTCGCCATGCAGTTCCAGGATCCGGCTCTCGGCAAAACCGCCGCGTATGGCGTTGCGGAAACCTTCGCGGGAGGCTCCTCCCGCTTCCACCAGCATCATCGCTTCGGCAACCGCACCGATGGTAATGGCAACGATCTGCTGGTTGGCGAGCTTGCAGAGCTGGCCCGCTCCCGAGGGGCCGACATAAGTCAACCGTCCCATCGGCGCGAAGACATCCGCAAGTCCCGCGACCAGAGCTTCGTCACCACCCGCCATGATGGCAAGCGTCCCGGCCGTTGCGCCGGGGACACCACCAGAAACCGGTGCGTCCACATGATGAATGCCGAGCGCCTGGAGGCGCGACGAATGCTCCCGCGCAATCGGCGGCGCAATCGAACTGCTATCGATCACGATGGCACCCTTGGCAAGCGCCTCTGCTACACCCGCCTCAAACAGCACCTCGCCAACAGCATTGCCGTCGCTCAGCATGGTGATGACGATATCGGCATTCTTCGCGGCCTCTGCCGGAGATGCCGCGACAACCGCACCGTCAGCGACAAGGGCTTCGGCCTTATCGGCGCTACGGTTCCAGGCCGTCACCGAAAAGCCGGCACCAAGCAAACGCCGCGCCATAGGCCCGCCCATCAGGCCGGTGCCGATAAAGGCGATTGACCGCTTCTTCTCCTCCCCGCTGACACTCATTTCAGGCAACCTCCCAGCTCGTCCTCGATGTGAACCTGAATGATCTCTTCGAAGGAGCTTTCGGCCGTGAAGCCAAGCTCGCGAGCGCGTTTCGCTTCAAAACCGGGGGCCCAACCCTCGCACATGCGCATGATCATCTCGTTCGGCTCACGGCGAATGAGGGCAACGGCTTTTTCGCCTGCGACCTTGCGCAATGCTTCGATCTGTTCGCCAACGGTGGCGCTGAGGCCCGGCATCGACAGGTTCCGGCGCGGACCGACCTTTTCGACATCGATAGTGGCGCCGTGGATGAGGAAACCGACGGCGGAACGTGGCGAGGCGTGCCAGTGGCGAATGCTTTCCGGCACCGGCAGAACCGCCTCCTGCCCAACCAGCGGCTCGCGCAGGATATTGGAGAAGAAGCCGGAGGCAGCTGCATTCGGCTTGCCGGGGCGAATGCAGATCGTCGGCAGGCGAATGCCGATACCGTCGAAGAAACCGCGACGGCTATAATCGGACAGCAGCAGCTCGCAGATCGCTTTCTGCGTCCCGTAGCTGGTCAGTGGCGTGGTGTGGAATTCATCCGGGATCGGATAGGGAAGCGGCGCGCCGAAGACGGCAATCGAGGAGGTAAAGACCACGCGTGGCTTGTAACCATCCTTGCCGTTGGCAATACGGATGGCGTCAAAGAGATAACGCGTGCCGTCGAGATTGATACGGTAGCCCTTGTCGAAATCGAGTTCGGCTTCGCCGGAGACGATGGCCGCAAGGTGGAAGATGACATCCGGACGGGCTTCGACCAGCTTTTCGGCTTCGCCCGGCGCCGAGAGATCGGCCGCACGCGCATCGACGGCACCGGAAAAACCCGTGGGAGCTTCAGGCTGGAAAACGTCGATAAGAGTAAACCTCTCAACCGGCTTGCCGCCAAGTGATCCATCCTTGACGAGACGCTGTGTCAGCTTGCGGCCCACCATGCCAGCGGCACCGATGATTGCGATATGCATGTCTTCCTCCTCTTTGTCCCGGTCATTCTCCCGAGACCGAAAAAACATCATCGGCCCCACGACCGATAAATTAGCTTGTAAGGTTGTCTGATAACCTTATATGATCCGATTGAAAATACTATTTTTCAAGAACCGGTAAAAGCAAGGGCGAAAGACTCTTGCCCGGGTATTTTAGGGCGGATTGGACGGAGAGGGTGGAATTGAGCGAACACGATATCGAGGAATTGCAGTTTTCGCTGAAGAACAGGCTGGGCGAGGCCCTGCTCTTGACATCGCAGGAAGACATGCTGCGTTATTGCCGTGACTGGCATGGCGACGTCACCAGCTCGGCTGTAGCAGTGGTGCGCCCCCGCTCGACCAAGGAAGTGTCCGATACCGTGCTCGCCTGCGCCGAACTCGGCCTCGCCATCATCCCCCAGGGTGGCAATACCGGACTTGTGCTCGGCGGCATTCCCGATGCGCCCAAACATCAGATCGTGCTCAGCCTTGAGCGCATGAATGCAATCCGCACCATAGATGGCGACGATTTTTCAGCCGTGGTCGAAGCCGGCTGTATCCTCTCGGAATTCAAGGATGCGGTGCAGGACAAGGGCATGTTCTTCCCTCTCTCCCTTGGCGCGCAGGGCAGCTGCCGCATCGGCGGCAATGTGTCCACCAATGCCGGCGGCATCAATGTGCTGCGTTATGGCATGACCCGCGAACTGGTGCTGGGTCTCGAAGTGGTTCTACCCGATGGCACCATCTGGAACGGCCTGTCGACCCTGCGCAAGGATAATCGCGGCATCGACCTGAAGCAGCTTTTCATCGGCGCGGAAGGAACACTCGGCATCATTACCGCCGTTGCGGTCAAGCTTTACCCCAATCCAGAGCACGTCGAAACGGCCCTGCTCGGCCTGAATTCGCTTGATGATGCCATCAAGCTTTACCGCCGCGCCCGCCGCGAATGCTGCGACCTGATGTCCGCCTTCGAATTCATGCCGCCGGTCGCCTTCACGCTGGCAATCGAGGCAATCCCCGACCTCAAAATGCCGATCGCCGGTGACTATCCGGCCTATGTACTGATGGAAATTTCAGGCTCCGGCCTTGTCGACACGGCGGACCTGATGGGTCGCTTCCTCGAAGGCGTCATGGAAGACGGGCTGGTTCTGGACGGCGTCATCGCCTCCTCCCGTGCGCAGGCGCAATCCCTATGGCTGTTCCGCGAGGGCATGAACGAAGGCCAGGCGCTGCGCGGCAGCCATATGCGCACCGATATTTCCGTGCCGCTGTCAAAACTCGCAGCCTTCGTGGCCGAAGCCGAGGCCGAACTGGCGGAAAAACTGCCGCAATGCCTGGCGGTTTCCTACGGCCATGTCGGAGACGGCAATGTCCATCTCAACGTGCTGCCGCCCGACGGCACAACACCCGAAGAGCGTGAGGCCTTCATCTACAAGTCCAAGACACTCGTGAACGAGGTGCTTGACCGCTACGTCGGCAGCATCAGCGCCGAGCACGGCATTGGTCGCCTGAAACGCTCCGATTTCGAAAGCCGGCTATCTGATGTGCAGCGGCGGATGATCACTGGCCTGAAAAACACCTTCGACCCTGATTTGCGGATGAATCCCGGTTGCCAGATAAGCCTGCAAGCGGATAGCTAATCGAGAAATGACAAAGGCGGTTGAACACACCGCCTTTGAAACCCCGCTGGCAGCGAAGGAGGAAGTCGTTGCCGCGGAAAAACGAACCAATCGTTTCTTTGGAACGGGAGCAATCATGACGTTGGAGTTCAATCAGATACATCGCAACGATCATCTGCCCGGCCGTATTGCCGTGGAGATCGCTCGCGAGATCAATGATTCGAAACTCGGGCCAGGCGACAGGCTGCCGACGGAACATGTTCTTGCGAAAACCTTCGGCGTCAGCCGTTCTGTTATCCGTGAGGCGATCGCGCAATTGCGCAACGAAGGTTTCGTTGAAACCCGGCAGGGCGTGGGCGCCTTCGTTACCGATCCGCGGCAACGACTGTCGATCCGGATCGAGCAATCCACCCTTAACGATCCCGAAAACTTCAGGGATCTGATGCAGCTTCGAATGTCGCTGGAAATCGATGCTGCCGGCCTTGCGGCGTTGCATCACAAACCCGAACATCTGGAAAAGTTCGACAAGGCCATCTACGGCATGCGCAACGCCATAGAATGGTCCAAAGACGGGGTTGAGGCTGATCTCGATTTCCATCGCACCATGGCAGAAGCCACCGGTAATGAATATTTCCTGATTTTTCTTGGCTTCATTGCCCAGCGCATTAGTTCGGCAATCAACACCGCTTTTTCGCGTGCCGTTTACGGCGAGATTCTGGAGATCACCATCAACGAGCACGTCGTGCTGCGAGACGCGATTGCATCGCGAAACGTTGCGCTGGCGCGAGATGCCATGCGCCAGCACATTTTAGGCGCTGCTCGGCGGCTGAACATCGATCTCGACATCTTCTGATCTTCGGCTTCCGTCGGGTATTGAAGCTATAGGACAGCTTGACCGCATTTGTTGGACGGCAATCGCGAATAAGGCGAATTTTTGTCTAACGTACCGCTAGACTCGCTGCAAAAGTCATACTAAGAAGAATGAGATTAGGTTGTCAGACATCCAGACAATAAGACCGCAGGAGGCGGCATGTAGGGTGCTGAAGGGGAGGATTACATGACCGGTAAAAGGTCTATCGACGCTACCGCAATTTTGCCTGAAGATTTCGAAAACGCTCTGCTCGTCGGCCGCGTCTGGTCGAAAAGCGAAGGCGGCCCCTGCCCTGTGCTGCTCAAGGGCGGCGTGCTTTATGACCTCACGTCGATTTCCCCCACCATGTCCGAACTTCTGGAGAAGGCGGATCTGGTCGAACGGCTCGCTGACACCGGCACCTTCGTCGCACTCGGAGCACTGGAAGCGTTTCTGGACGGTTCCGCTGGCGAACTCCTTGCACCAAATGACATTCAGGCCGTCAAGGCCGCCGGCGTTACCTTCGCCGACAGCATGCTGGAACGCGTGATCGAGGAACAGGCCAAGGGCGATCCGCTGCGTGCGCAGGAAATTCGCGGGCGGCTGGCGCCTGTTCTCGGCGACAATCTCAAAGGACTTGAGGCCGGCTCCGAAAAAGCTGCCGAAGTGAAGAAACTGCTCCAGGAAATGGGCCTCTGGTCGCAATATCTGGAAGTGGGCATCGGCCCGGATGCGGAAATCTTCTCCAAGGCGCAGGCCATGGCCTCGGTCGGCTGCGGCGCACTGATCGGCGTTCATCCGAAATCACAGTGGAACAATCCCGAGCCGGAAGTGGTGCTGGCCATCACCTCCGACGGCCGTATCGTTGGCGCGACGCTCGGCAACGACGTCAACCTGCGCGACTTCGAAGGCCGTTCCGCCCTGCTGCTCAGCAAGGCGAAGGACAATAATGCCTCCTGCGCGATCGGTCCTTTCATCCGCCTGTTCGACGGCAACTTCACCCTTGAGGATGTTAAGAAGTCGCAGATTTCGCTGCTGGTCGAGGGCGAAGACGGCTTCACCATGACGGGCGTCAGCCCCATGGAAGCAATCAGCCGCACGCCGGAAAATCTTAGCTCCCAGCTTTTGAACCGTAACCATCAATATCCTGACGGCGCGGTCTTTTTCCTTGGCACCATGTTTGCGCCGGTCAAGGACCGCCACGGCCCGGGTCTCGGTTTCACCCATTCAAAGGGTGACCGTGTTGAAATCTCCACGCCCAAGCTCGGTAAGCTGATCAACTGGGTCACGACGACTGACGAATGCCCGGAATGGACGTTCGGCACCGCGGCCCTGATGCGCAACCTGGCGAAACGAGGGCTGCTCTAGATATTTCTTCGGGAGGGGAAAATGCAAAAGACCATCAATCTCTTTTACCGGATTCTCGAAATCATTCTCGTCGCGCTGCTTGCTGGCATGTCGATCATGGTCTTCGTCAACGTCGTCATGCGTTACACGATGAATTCCGGCATCAATGTCTCTGAAGAGCTGTCACGCTACTTCTTCGTATGGCTGACCTTCCTGGGCGCCGTGCTGACCTTCCGCGAGAACAGCCATATGGGCATTGAAACGCTCGTGATGTTTCTGTCGCGCCGTGCCCGCATCGTCTGCATGATCATCTCGAACATCATCATTCTGGCCTGTTCCGCCATCTTCTTCTGGGGCACATGGAAACAGTCCGGCATCAACGCCAGCATGCACGCGCCGGTCACCAAGCTCTCCATGATCTGGGTCTATGGCATCGGCATGTTCACGGGTGGCCTGATGTTCGTCATTGCGCTGGAACGTCTCTACCGGCAAGTGACCGGCCGCGTCACGGAAGACGAAATCGCCCAGTTCGCGGGCGAGAACCTGACGATCGAACAGCTTTCGGAGCGCTGATACCATGACACTTTTCGTTTTTGTCGGCTCTCTTCTGGGAGCCATGGCAATCGGCGTTCCCGTCGCCTTCTCGCTGATGTTCTGCGGCGTCGTGCTCATGTGGTACATGGGCATGTTCAACACCGCGATCATCGCGCAGAACATGATCTCGGGCGCAGACACCTTCACACTGCTTGCCATTCCCTTCTTCATCCTGGCTGGCGAACTGATGAATTCCGGTGGTCTTTCTCGCCGCATCATCGACTTTGCGATCGCGCTGGTCGGCCACATCAGAGGCGGCCTTGGCATCGTGGCCATCGTCGCTGCCATCATCATGGCCAGCATCTCCGGTTCGGCGGCAGCAGATACCGCAGCCCTTGCCGCAATCCTCATCCCGATGATGGCGAAGGCTGGTTACAACATTCCGCGCTCCGGCGGTCTGATCGCCGCAGGCGGTATCATCGCCCCGGTCATTCCGCCATCCATGGCATTCATTGTCTTCGGTGTCGCCGCCAACGTCTCGATCACCCAGCTCTTCCTTGCCGGTATCGTACCTGGCATCCTGATGGGCGCATCGCTCATCATCGCATGGCTGATTGTCGTTCGTAAGGACAACGTACAGCCTTTGCCCAAAACATCTGGCAAGGAGCGTCTGCTCGTCACGGCTCGCGCCGGCTGGGCGCTGGGCATGCCCGTCATCATTCTGGGCGGCATCAAGGCAGGCATCATGACGCCGACGGAAGCCGCCGTCGTCGCCGCTGCCTACGCGCTGTTCGTCGGCATGGTAATCTACCGCGAACTGAAGCCGGCAGACCTGTTCCACGTGCTTCTGCGCGCCGCCAAGAGCACCTCGATCATCATGTTCCTGGTCTGCGCCGCTCTCGTTTCGGCATGGCTCATCACGGCTGCGAACATTCCAAACGAGGTCGCCGGTTACATCGAGCCGCTCATTGACCGTCCCATGCTTTTGATGGCCGCCATGATGGTACTGGTTTTCATCGTCGGCACCGCGCTCGACCTGACACCGACCATCCTGATCCTGACGCCCGTTCTCATGCCGATCGTCAAGCAGGCAGGTATCGACCCGGTCTATTTCGGCGTCCTCTTCATCATCAACAACGCCATCGGCCTGATCACCCCGCCGGTTGGCGTCGTGCTCAACGTCGTGAGCGGCGTCGGCCGCATTCCGCTCGGCAAGGTCACCGTCGGTGTCTGGCCGTTCCTCGTCGCCGAAACCATCGTGCTGGCGCTGCTGGTGATTTTCCCGGACATCGTCCTCGTGCCTCTGCAGTACCTTCGTTAATCGAAACTTTTTCTCGACCACAATCCAAGGGAGGATATTATGAGAAAGCTTCTTCTGACCACCACAGCAATCGCTTTCGCCGTTGGCGCCGCCGCGCCGGCAATGGCAGAATTCAACAGCCGCAACATCCGCGTTTCGAACGGCATCAACCAGGATCACCCGGTTGGCAACGGCATCAAGGCCATGCAGGCCTGCCTCGACGACAAGTCGGGCGGCAAGCTGAAGCTGACGGCATTCTGGGGCGGCGCCCTCGGCGGTGACCTTCAGGCAACCCAGGCCCTGCGCTCCGGCGTTCAGGAAGCTGTCGTCACGTCCTCGTCCCCGCTCGTGGGTCTCATTCCGGCGCTCGGCGTCTTCGACCTGCCGTTCCTGTTCTCCAATGCCAAGGAAGCTGACGCTGTCATGGACGGCACCTTTGGCGACATGATGAACAAGAAGCTGGAAGAGCAGGGCCTGGTAAACCTGGCCTACTGGGAAAACGGCTTCCGCAACCTGTCGAACTCCAAGCATGCCGTCAACAAGTGGGAAGATTTCTCGGGCCTCAAAGTCCGCGTAATGCAGAACAACATCTTCCTCGACACCTTCCAGAACCTCGGTGCCAACGCAACGCCGATGGCTTTCGGCGAAGTGTTCTCAGCGCTTGAAACCAACGCGATCGACGCGCAGGAAAACCCCTATGTGACGATCGATACCTCGAAGTTTTACGAGGTGCAGAAGTACGTCACCGAGACGAACCACGCATACACGCCGTTCCTCTTCCTCTTCTCCAAGCCGATCTTCGACAGCTACACGCCGGAAGAGCAGGCAGCCCTGCGCGAATGCGCGGTCGTTGGTCGTGACGAAGAGCGCAAGGTCATCCGTGAACTGAACCAGAAGTCGCTGGAAAAGATCAAGGCGGCCGGCCTCGAAGTGAACACGCTGTCTGCTGAAGAGCAGGCACGTATCCGCGAAAAGTCGATGGTCGTTTATGAAAAGCACAAGGCTGAAATCGGCGCCGACGTCGTTGACGCCGTTCTGGCGGATCTGAAGAAAATCCGCGGCCAGTAAGCCTTTACTGAATACAACAAAAAACACCCGGAGGTTCCGCCTCCGGGTGTTTTTGTTTGTGAAAATTGCCAACAGGAAAAAAGGCTGCCGAAGCAGCCTCTAAAAAGATCACGCCGTACGGTTCTGCCGGTTGGCGATGAGGTCGTCGACAACAGCCGGATCGGCGAGCGTTGACGTATCTCCCAGCGCGCCGAAGTCGTCTTCGGCGATCTTGCGCAGGATGCGTCGCATGATCTTGCCGGAACGGGTCTTGGGCAGGCCCGGCGCGAACTGGATCTTATCGGGTGTCGCAACCGGTCCGATCTCGTTGCGCACGTGTTTCACCAGCTCTTCGCGCAGCGCATAGTCGCCGTTCTGGCCCGCCATCAGGGTGACGTAACAATAAATGCCCTGCCCCTTGATCGGATGCGGATAACCGACCACGGCCGCTTCCGAAACCTGGTGATGCGACACCAGCGCCGATTCCACCTCGGCCGTGCCGAGACGATGACCGGAAACGTTGAGCACGTCATCGACGCGGCCGGTGATCCAGTAATAACCGTCCTCATCACGACGGCAGCCATCGCCGGTGAAGTACTTGCCCTTGTAGGTGGAGAAGTATGTGTCGACAAAGCGCTGATGATCGCCATAGACGGAGCGCGACTGGCCCGGCCAGCTGTCGATGATGCAGAGATTGCCGTCTGCCGGGCCTTCGAGCACATTGCCTTCGGCATCGACCAGCTGCGGCTGCACGCCGAAGAACGGCCTTGTCGCCGAGCCGGGTTTCAGATCGGTCGCACCCGGCAGCGGCGAGATGAGAATGCCGCCGGTTTCCGTCTGCCACCATGTGTCGACGATCGGGCTCTTGTCCTCACCGACCACATGGTAATACCACTCCCACGCTTCCGGGTTGATCGGCTCACCCACCGTGCCGAGCAGGCGCAGGCTGCTGCGCGAGGAGCGCTTCACGAACTGATCGCCTGCACCCATCAGCGATCTGAGCGCCGTCGGGGCGGTATAGAAGATATTGACTTTGTGCTTGTCGATGACTTCCCAGAAGCGGCCCTGATCCGGGAAGTTCGGAACCCCCTCGAACATCAGTGTCGTCGCGCAATTCGCCAGCGGCCCGTAGACGATGTAGGAATGGCCGGTGACCCAGCCGACGTCGGCCGTACACCAGTAAACCTCGCCGTCCTTGTAGTCGAAGACGTACTCGTGGGTCATCGACGTGTAGACGAGGTAGCCGCCCGTGGTGTGCAACACGCCCTTCGGCTTGCCGGTTGAGCCTGACGTATAGAGGATGAAAAGTGGGTCTTCCGCGCGCATCTTTACCGGCGGGCAATCCGGTTTCACGGTGGCGATTTCCTGATGGTACCAGATGTCGCGGCCCGGCGCCCATCCGGTTTTGCCGCCCGTGCGGCGCACGACGAGGACCTTGTTGACGATGACATATTGCTTGGCCGCAATGTCGATCGCCTTGTCGGTGTTTTCCTTGAGCGGGATCGGTTTGCCGCCACGTACGCCTTCATCGCAGGTGATGACGAAGGTCGATTCACAGTCGACAATACGGCCGGCCAGCGCTTCGGGCGAGAAGCCGCCAAACACGACGGAATGCACTGCGCCGATGCGCGCGCAGGCAAGCATCGCATAGGCTGCCTCCGGTATCATCGGCATATAGATGGTGACGCGATCACCCTTCTTGACGCCATGCTTCTTCAGCACATTCGCCAGACGGCAGACATAATCATAAAGCTGGTTATAGGTGATCTTCTTGTCGATGTAGGGGTTATCACCTTCCCAGATGATCGCCGTGCGCTCGCCGTGGGTCTTCAGATGGCGATCGATACAGTTGTAGGAGACGTTGGTCAGGCCATCCTCAAACCACTTGATCGGCACCCGGCCCCTGAAGGACGTATTCTTGACCTTGGTGTAAGGCTTGAACCAGTCAATCCGCCGGCCGTGCTTGTCCCAGAATTTTTCAGGATCCTCGACGCTCTCCTGGTACCATTTCTGGTAACGCTCATTGTCGATGAGCGTGCGGGCTTTCGCCGACTTGAGCACCGGGTAGATTTTGGCAGACATGAACTCCTCCTGGAACCGGGTATGGCTTCTGACGCGGCCCGAGACTCCCACCTCAGGCATGTGTTGAATTCATAGCAGGTCAATTGCGCACGGCAATTAGACAAAGGTCATTTGTTTCGCAAAGAATTGCAATTATGATGCAATCCGGGTATAGAGCGGCAATATCCCGGAAATCAGTGGTTAATACCACGCCCGCGACACCGGCGCGGACGGACAGAAGGACTGTATCTATGGCTCAACAATTGCTCATGCCAAAGGCAACGGCTGTATGGCTGGTTGACAACACCGCGCTGTCGTTCGATCAGATCGCCACGTTCTGCAAACTGCATCCGCTTGAAGTCAAGGCAATTGCCGACGGTGAAGCCGCACAGGGCATCAAGGGTCTCGATCCGATTGCAACCGGACAGCTCTCCCGCGACGAGATCGCCCGCGCCGAAAGCAACCCGAACCACAAGCTGAAGCTTTCCGAGCCGAAGGTGCGCGTGCCGGAATCCAAGCGTCGCGGCCCGCGCTACACGCCGGTTTCCAAGCGTCAGGATCGTCCGAACGCCATTCTTTGGCTCGTTCGCAACCACCCGGAACTGAAGGATGCGCAGATTTCGCGTCTCGTCGGCACCACGAAGTCGACCATCGAGCAAATCCGCGACCGCACGCACTGGAACTCGGCCAATCTGACGCCGATGGACCCGGTCACACTCGGCCTCTGCAGCCAGATCGATCTCGACCTTGAAGTCGAGCGCGCCTCGCGCGGCCGTCCGCTGCCGACTGCCGAAGAACTGGATAACACGCTGCAGCCCGCAGCCGTCACAGAAGGCCTGGATTACAACTTCCAGCGTGAGGAAGACGACCAGATCGACGCCGATGCGGTCTTCAAGAAGCTCTCCTCGCTGAAATCCACGCAGAAGGACGAAGACGAGGACGATCAGTACTGATCGACGTTTTCCAATGCTTGAAACCCGGCCTCAGCGCCGGGTTTTTTTATGGCCTTACCGCGCGCCGAAGATCGCCGAGCCCACACGAACACTGGTCGCGCCGAATTCGACGGCCATTTCGAAATCACCGGACATGCCCATGGAGAGCTTTTCCAAGCCACATTGCTTGGCGAGCTTCGCCAGCAATGCAAAATGTGGACCGGGATTTTCATCTGCCGGCGGAATGCACATCAGCCCTTCGACCGGCAATTTCAACTCATCCCGGCAAAGAGCCACGAAAGCGACGGTTTCACGCGGATCGATGCCCGCCTTTTGCGGCTCAAGCCCGGTATTGACCTGCACATAAAAACGAAGGCTGCGGCCCTGTTTGCCGCATTCCTCGGCAAGCGCGCGGGCGATCTTTTCGCGGTCGACGCTCTCGACGACATCAAACAATGCCACGGCGTCCGCAGCCTTGTTGGACTGCAACGGGCCGATCAGATGCAGTTCTATGCCATCCGTCTTTTCTTTCAGCGCCGGCCACTTGCCCTGCGCTTCCTGCACGCGGTTCTCCCCGAACACGCGCTGGCCGGCATCGATGACCGGCTGGATCGCTTCCGCCTCGAAGGTCTTCGATACCGCGACGAGGGCAACATCTGCCGCCTTGCGACCGGATTTTTCCGCCACATCCGCAATGCGCTGCCTGACATCCTGAAGGCGTGCTTCGATTTCCATCACAAGACCTTTTTTAACCGTTCGAACCGCTAACTAGACGCCGATCGCCTTGATGCCAAGCGCCTTTAGCACCATTTGAGGCACGCTGGCCAAGATTGCACCGCCGAACGCCCCGCCAAACTTGACGCCCCGGTCGTTTCATGGTGAAGGTCAGCGCACATTTTTCCCCTCGATACCCGGAATTTTAGACAATGGCCATCGAACGTTACAATCCTCGCGACGCCGAGCCGCGCTGGCAGCAGAAATGGAACGAAGACAAGGTCTTCGTGACAGACAACAGCGATCCGCGTGAGAAATATTACGTTCTAGAGATGTTTCCCTATCCGTCGGGCCGCATCCACATGGGCCATGTCCGCAACTATGCCATGGGTGACGTCGTCGCCCGCTACAAGCGCGCCCGCGGTTTCAACGTCCTGCACCCGATGGGTTGGGATGCTTTCGGCATGCCGGCCGAAAACGCCGCCATGCAGAACAAGGTCCACCCGAAGGATTGGACTTACCAGAACATCGCCACCATGCGTGGCCAGCTGAAATCCATGGGCCTGTCCCTGGACTGGACGCGCGAATTCGCGACCTGCGATGTGGAATATTATCATCGGCAGCAGGCGCTGTTCGTGGACTTCATGGAAAAGGGTCTGGTCTACCGCAAGCAGTCGAAGGTCAATTGGGACCCGGTCGACCATACCGTTCTGGCCAATGAGCAGGTCATCGACGGCCGCGGCTGGCGCTCCGGTGCGCTGGTCGAGCAGCGGGAACTGACGCAATGGTTCTTCCGCATCACCGATTTCAGCCAGGACCTGCTGGACGAGCTGGACACGCTGGATCAGTGGCCGGAAAAAGTGCGCCTGATGCAGAAGAACTGGATCGGCCGCTCCGAAGGCCTGTCGCTGCGCTGGCAGACCGTTGCCGGGACAGTGCCGGAAGGCTTTTCTGACATCACAGTCTATACCACGCGCCCCGACACGCTGTTTGGCGCCTCCTTCCTGGCCATCGCCGCCGACCACCCACTGGCGAAAGAGCTGTCGGAAAAAAATCCCGCCATCGCCGAATTCTGCGATGAATGCCGCCGCCATGGCACGTCTCTGGCCGCGCTGGAAACGGCTGAAAAGAAGGGCATCGATACCGGCGTCAAGGTCATCCATCCGCTGGATCCGACCTGGGAAGTGCCGGTCTACGTCGCCAATTTCGTGTTGATGGATTACGGCACCGGCGCGATCTTCGGTTGCCCCTCCGGCGACCAGCGCGACCTGGACTTTGCGCGCAAATACGGTCTGCCGGTCGTGGCGGTCGTCGCCCCCGAAGGCCCTGATGCGGAGAGCTTCACGGTCGATGACACCGCCTACACCGACGACGGCGTGATGATCAACTCCGGCTTCCTGAATGGCATGAAAACGACGGATGCCTTCGAGGCGGTCGTGCAGAAGCTGTCGGCGCAGACGCTGGGCAACGCGCCTCAGGCCGAGCGCAAGGTCAACTTCCGTCTGCGCGACTGGGGCATTTCCCGTCAGCGTTACTGGGGCTGCCCGATCCCGGTCATTCATTGCGAAGTTTGTGGCGTCGTTCCGGTCCCGAAAAAGGATCTGCCCGTCAAGCTGCCTGACGATGTGACGTTCGACGTGCCCGGCAACCCGCTGGACCGCCACCCCACCTGGCGTCATGTTTCCTGCCCGCAATGCGGCCACGACGCGCGTCGCGAAACCGACACGATGGACACCTTCGTCGATTCCAGCTGGTATTACACCCGCTTCACGGCACCCTGGGAAGATGCACCGACCGACCCGAAGGTCGCCAATCACTGGCTGCCGGTGGATCAATATATCGGCGGTATCGAGCACGCGATCCTGCACCTGCTCTATTCTCGCTTCTTCACCCGTGCGATGCGCGAAACAGGTCATGTAGACGTCAAGGAACCCTTCAAGGGTCTGTTCACCCAGGGCATGGTGGTCCATGAGACCTACAGCCGCGGTGAAGGCACGGCGCGCGAATGGGTGCCGCCTGCAGACCTGCGGATTGAAGAAACCGACGGCACACGCCGCGCCTTCCTCCTCTCGTCCGGCGAAGAGGTGAAGATCGGCTCGATCGAGAAGATGTCGAAGTCGAAAAAGAACGTGGTCGATCCCGATGATATCATCGCATCCTACGGCGCCGATACCGCACGCTTCTTCGTGCTGTCGGACTCGCCGCCGGATCGCGACGTCATCTGGTCCGAATCGGGCGTCGAGGGCGCAAACCGATTCGTCCAGCGCGTCTGGCGCATCATTGGCGAGGCTGCCGAACAGCTGATGGGCGTGAAGCCGAAGCCGGCGACCGAGGGTGAAGGACTGGCGGCCTCCAAGGCGGCCCACAAGACGCTGAAGGCTGTTCAGGAAGATCTGGACAAGCTGGCCTTCAACAAGGCCATTGCCCGCATCTATGAACTGGTCAATGCACTCGCCGGTCCGCTTGCGGATGTCGCTGCGGGCGGCAAGTCCGATGACGTCAAGGCGGCAGCGCGTGATGCCGTCGAAATCCTGATCCGCATCATCGCCCCCATGACGCCACATCTGGCGGAAGAATGCTGGGCGGCACTCGGCAATGAAGGTCTGGTGGCTGAGGCGCCATGGCCGACCTTCGTGCCATCGCTGGTCGAGGAAAACGACGTGGTCATGCCCGTGCAGGTCAATGGCAAGAAGCGCGGCGAATTGACAATCGCGCGCGATGCGGATCAAGATGCGGTCCGCGCGGCTGCCCTTGCACTGGATGCCGTCAAATCTCTTCTTGCCGGCGGCGAGCCCAAGAAAGTCATCGTGGTTCCGCAGAGGATTGTGAACATTGTTGTCTGACGTTTTTTCGAGATGGAGCCGCGTCGCGGCAGCAATTTCCGTCGTGATGATGGCTGGTCTTCTGGCGGGCTGCCAGGTGCGCCCGCTCTATGGCGAGGCTTCCGGCAACAAGGAAAGGCTGGCGGCCGTCAGCGTCTCAGATATCGGTGGCAGGGTTGGACAGGAAGTTCGCAACCAGCTGATTTTCCTTCTGGCCGGCGGCGCTGGACAGCCGACGACGGCGCAATATAACGTCAAGGTTTCGGTCAGCTCGAGCGCTTCCTCGACAGAGGTGCAGAACTACGATCTGACGACACGGACGAACAACAACTACGACGGGCCGTATCCGGGCCGTGTCATCATGAGTGGCCAATACGTGCTGACGCGCATTTCCGACGGTCAGATCCTGCGCTCCGCACGCCGCAGCGTAACGGCGCAGGTGGATCTGCCGCAGCAGGAATTCGCCAAGGTCCGGGCGATCCGCGACGCCGAAAACCGGGCGGCGCGCGAACTTGCCGAAATCATCCGCACCGATATCGCCGCCACCCTCGGCCGCTGAGAGCGGCGGCCGTGACGGAGATAAAGTCCCATGAGTTCGAGCGCTTCGCCGAAAATCCGGCGGAGCGCTTTCGCGTTTTCGTGCTCTACGGACCCGATCGCGGTCTGGTATCGGAGCGCGCAGGCGTCATCGCCAAAAAGACGGGTATCGATCCCGATGACGCTTTCGCATCGCTGAAACTGACCGCATCCGATCTGCAGGGTGACCCCGGCCGGCTGCTCGATGAAGTAAACGCCATCGGCCTTTTCGGCGGCGAGAAACTCGTCTGGGTCAAAGGAGCCTCAGCCGAAAAGGCGCTGGTAGATGCCCTCCAGATTCTGGCGGACACACCGCCGGAAGCAAGCTTCCTGATCATCGAGGCGGGCGACATCAAAAAGGGGACAGGACTGCGCAAGATTGCGGAGCCGGCACGCTCGATTGCCGCGATCCCCTGTTATGCGGATGATGCGCGCTCCCTGAATGCATTGATAGATCAGGAACTCTCCGTGAATAATCTGCGCATTGCACCGGCTGCGCGGCAAAGGCTGATAGAGCAGCTCGGCGGCGACCGTATTGCTTCGCGCAACGAGATCCGCAAGCTCGCGCTCTATGGCCTTGGGACCGACGTTATCGAGGAAGATGACGTTCTGGCCATCATCGGTGATGCCAGTACTGTGTCCGCCGACGATGCTGTCGACGCCATCCTCAAGGGCGACAGAAACGCCTTTTTCCACGCCACCCAGAAGATCATTTCTTCCAAGACGCCTATCTTCCTCGTGCTTCAGGGGTGCCTCAAGCAATTTCAGCTGCTCGACCAGATGCGCGCCGAGATGGACGAGAAAAAGCAGCAGGCCGGTCAGGTCATGCAGACGCTCGGACGCCATATCCATTTTCGCCGGAAACCGATCATCGAAAGAGCGCTGCGCACTTGGCAGCCAGCGGCGATCGCGCGCGAGATGAACCGTTTGCAGGCAGCAATCCTGCAAAGCCGTCAGCGACAAAGCCTGGAGGAAAGCGTGGCGCTTCTGACATTGCTGTCGACCACACTTCAGTCCGGCCGCGGTGGATAAACAAAAGCCCTCGCGCTGATGCAACGAGGGCTTTTCAAATATTGGTCAAGAACTTCGTAAATCTGAGGTCAGTCGCCCTTGCCGGGATCAGCAGAGAAATAAAGCTCAAGCTTGCCTTCAACGCCGTCCATTTCCTTGGCTTCCGGCATCGGATCGCGCTTGATCGTGATATTCGGCCAGATGGCCGCATATTCGGCATTGAGCTTCAGCCACTTGTCCAGACCCGGCTCCGTATCGGGCTTGATAGCCTCAGCAGGACATTCCGGTTCGCACACACCGCAATCAATGCATTCATCGGGATTGATGGCGAGGAAATTTTCGCCCTCGTAAAAGCAGTCGACAGGGCAGACCTCAACGCAATCGGTATATTTGCAGCGGATGCAATTGTCGGTCACGACATATGTCATGAAGAACTCCAGAATATGCAGGCCGGGTCTTTGGGCTTCGGAACACAAGCCGTCGCCCGGAATTCAGACAGGGCAATTTCGCAAGTGACGTAATGCCTTTGCTTGCAGATAGCAAGGATAACAATTCTGAAAAACGAGAGCGACCCGGAGGTTTATTCTAATCTTTGCTTCCATCACTGTCCGACAGAAACTTGTCGAGCGCCCTGCGCTCCTTTTTGGTGGGACGCCCGCTACCGGGCTCACGTAGCGCCTGCTCCAGAGGGGTCAGCCTGTCGGAAGGCTCCCGCGGCGGCGTCTGGTCGTCATAAAGAAGTCTGGCTTCCTCATAGGGTCCGCGTCGCACTCCACCGGATTTGACGACGAGCACCTTGTCCATCCGCTCAAAGCCGATCTCCAGCCTGTCCCCCGCCTTCAGCATGTGGCTGGGCTGGCGGATGGCAACGCCATTGACCCTTACGTGGCCCGACTGGATGTAACTCTGGGCCAGCGATCGGGACTTGGCCATGCGGGCAAAGAACAGCCACTTGTCGAGACGCTGACGCGTGCTTTCCAGTGGCTGTTCGTTGCTTCCCATAGGCTTACTTCTTCAGCTGCTCCTTGAGCGCAGCCAGCTTTGCGAAGGGCGAATCCGGATCCATCGGCTTCTCCTTGCGCGGCGGCTTGGCTTCGAAGCGCTGCTGACCCTGCGGCTTGCCGCCACGGTCGTTACGCTCCGGCCGGTCCTTGCGCTCCCCACGATCGTGACGATCATTGTTGCGGTTGTTGCCGCGATCAGGACGACCGCCATCACGCTTGCGCTCGCCATCGCCGCCACGATTGGCTGCTTCGCGATTTTCACCGCCACGATTTTCGCGACGGCCTTCGCCGCGACGCTCACCCTGCTCGCGTGCGCCTTCACGCGCCGGACCACGATGGCCGGGACGACGGTTTTCGCTACGCTGATTTTCGTTGCGACCACCCGGACGCCACAGAAGAACTGGCTTCGGCTCTGAAGGCTCCGCGCCTTCAGCAGTCACGCTCTCGCCTGCGGCAACCTCTTCACCGACAGTTTCCGCAGCCGGCGCCTGGGAAGCGTCGCCCTCGGCAACAGCAACCGTTTCCTGCTCTTCGGAGGCCGACTCATCCTGCTCGGTCTCGGAGCTTTCGTCTTCGCCCGTCACCGCTTCTGCGGCGACTGGAGCGGCAGCGCCTGTGTGGCTGGCAAGGAAGGCCTGCGCCTCTTCCGCCGTCACTTGGTCGGCACGGTAACCGAGGCCCTTGAGAATTTCCTCCATGTCATCGAGCGTAGCGCCGAGAATGGAAAGCATCGCGGTCGTCGTCGTAAAACGGCGGCCGTCATAAGCGCCTTCAGGACGTGGCTGCTGGCCGGGCTTCCACTGCAGCAGCGGACGAATGAGATCGGCCAGGCGCTCGAGAATGTCGATACGCACGGCGCGCTTTCCGAGGAAACGGAAACCGGCGAGCTTGTAGAACATCCGCTCGAAGCTGGCATCCGTGACGACCGAGGTGCGGCCAGCGGCCAGAACGGGAATGAGATCGCCATAACCCGGCTTGCCGAGACCATCATTCTTCAGCGCCCAGAGCAGCGTGACGAGCTCCGCCGGAGCGGGCTTGAGAAGCGCAGGCAGGAAGACATGATAGGCGCCGAAACGCACACCATAACGGCGCATGGAAGCACGCGCATCCTGATCAAGCGACTTCACGTCCTCGGCGACGTCGCGGCGAAACAGAACGCCAAGATTTTCGACGAGCTGGAAGGCCAGACCCTTCGCCAGACCCTGAAGGTCTTCGGCGCGGGAAATATCATCCAGCGGCTTTAGCACGGTCGCGATCTGGTGATTGACGAAACGCTCGATCCGCGCGAGTGCGTGATCACGGGCATTACCGCTCAACTGCTCGTCGGCAAGCATGATCACCCGCGGCTTCATGATATTGTCACCAGCCGCAAGGCGGGCAACCGGTTCGCCAAGCCAGCGAACCAGACCATCGGAGCTCAAAGCGAGATCGCCGTTGCCACTCGCATGCAGACGCGCGGCGCGCGCCTCATATTCGAGCGCCAGCGCCTTCTGCGACGCAGCCTGCACGGCCTTCTGATCCGGCCCTTCCATTCCCGACACCGGCGTGAACCGGAATCCGGCCAACTGGCCGACGTGATGACCTTCTACGAAGACATCACCATTTACACTGATTTCAGCTTCAAGCATCGCATTCTCTCTCAGGCGCCTCATGAGCACAGATGTCCTGCGATCAACAAAGCGTTTCGTCAACCTTTCATGTAGCGCAT
>JAEXMK010000226.1 GCA_023444445.1 Pseudomonadota bacterium
TGCGGGTCAGCACCGTTCCGAAGGCCATGGAGACGGCACCGGCAAGACCTGCGGCGATGCCGATACCATCCAGTGCCGCGCCGGGGGTCAGCACCAGAAGCGCGACGCCGGCAATGCCGAGAAAACCGGCGACGATGGCGAACGGCCGCACCGGCGCAGCAAGAAACAGCCGCGACAGCCCGATGACAATGAGTGGTTGCACCGCGCCCACCGTCGCCGCGACACCGCCGGGCAATCGATAGGCCGAAACGAAAAGCATCGCCCAGAAGAACGAGAAATTGAGCGCGCCGAGAATGAAGCTGCGCGGCCACCAGATGCCCTGCGGCAGCTTTCGGACGAGAAGCAGCAGCAGGACACCGGCCGGCAAGGCGCGCAGCATCGCGACATGCAGCGGATATCCCTGCGGCAGGAATTCCGTCGTAACAAAATAGGTGGTTCCCCAGATGGTGGGAGCAAGCGCTGTCGCCAGCACATCGGCGACGTAGGTCGTATTTTTCTTCATTTCAAGAATCTCTATATCAAGATAAATACAGCCTAGTCGATTTTATCTTGACGTCAAGATATCAATTGTTATGCCTTGGTGATGAGCAAGGAACCCATGGACCACGTCGACCATATTCTCACGCAATGGCGTAAAGAACGACCCGATCTCGATGTCGGCCCCATGGGGTTGCTCGGCCGCCTGCACCGGCTCAGCACCCATCTTGGCCGCGAGGTAGAGGCGGTGCTCCTGAAACACGGCCTCTCCTCCTCCGCGTTCGACGTGTTAGCGACATTGCGACGCGCCGGCTCACCTTATCGGCTTTCTCCCGGCGATCTGCTGGCAATGACCATGGTCAGTTCCGGCACCATGACTAACCGGATCGACCAATTGGAAAAAGCCGGATTGGTGGAGCGTATTCACAATCCGCAGGACCGGCGCAGCGTCTTGATTTCACTGACGGATCGCGGCTTTGCCGTCGTCGAAGAGGCGGTTGGCGCGCACGTCGAAAACCAGCATCGTCTTGTGGCCCATCTCAGCGAAGAGGAGCGCGCAGCGCTTGACGGGCTGCTGAAGCGGTTCCTGCGAAACTTCGAGGACTAGTTTACGCTGCTGATGGGACCAGCGATCAAGCGGGCATGAGCGCTTGTTTCCGCAGAAAAAGTCCTGTAAGCAATTTTCCATAAACCTGTACTACAGGTTGGAGGAAAAATGTTAAACGCCATTCCGCATGAATCCGGCCTCGTCAGCAGCACGATCGGCGCGATCACCCGCCATATCAGAGAGAACGAGCTGGCGCCTGGTGCGAAGCTGCCGAGCGAGCTTTCGCTATCGCAACAACTCGGTGTCTCACGCACAGTCGTTCGCGAGGCTTTCCGCTCTCTATCCGCCATGCGGTTGATTGATGTCAGCGCGGGAAAGCGCGCCACCGTGGCGACGCTGGATCATGGCGCGATGTCGCTGATGTTCGAACATGGCATTCACACCGAGCAGATCAACATTCAGCAAATATACGACGTGCGACGCACGATCGAAGTCAGAACCGTGACGCTCGCGGCGCTGAGGCGAACGGATGCGGAAGCTCTTACCATCCTCGACCATGCCAACAATATGGAGCGAGATTTCGGCGACAATGACAAGGTGATGGAGCACGACCTTGCCTTTCACCTTGCTGTTGCCAAGGCCTCCAAGAACCCGGTTTTCGAACTCATTCTCGGCGCCTTCCAGAATGTGACGCGTCAGACCTGGCCGATCGGCTGGAAAAGCCGCACTTCCGACGCGCAGCGCCACGCCGCCGGTGAACTTCACATCGCCGTCGGACAGGCGATTGCCGCGGGCGATCCGCAAACGGCCTCGACGCTGATGGCGCGGCATTTCGATGAAAGCGTGCACGCGCTTCTGGCTGCCGGCATCGCCTGATTTTTCAACGCAGTTCCCGAGGGAACGCGACCTGCCTCTGGAGGAGACACTTCATGAAAATTACGAAACTCGAGACCGTCCGTGTGGCGGAACGGGCAAACCTGCTCTGGATTCTGGTCCATACGGATGAAGGCATCACCGGGCTTGGCGAAACCTTTTATGGCGCCGAGACGGTGGAAGCCTATGTGCATGAATATATCGCACCCCGGGTGATCGGTCGCGATCCGTTGCAGATCGATCTTCTGGCGCAGGATCTTGTCGGTTATCTCGGTTTCCGCTCATCGGGCGCGGAAGTGCGCGGCAACTCGGCCTTCGATATCGCGCTGTGGGATATTTTCGGCAAGGCGACGAACCAGCCTATAGCCCAGTTGCTCGGGGGCTTCAGCCGCAGGGAAATCCGCACCTACAATACCTGTGCCGGCACCGAATACATCAAGAAGGCAACCGGCCAGCAGACAGCCAATTACGGCTTGTCCGGCGGCAAGGACTATGACGATCTGAACGGCTTCCTGCACCGGGCCGACGAGCTTGCCCATTCGCTGTTGGAAGACGGCATCACGGCCATGAAGATCTGGCCCTTTGATGCCGCAGCGGAAAAGACGCGCGGGCAATATATCTCGATGCCCGACCTGAAAAGCGCGCTCGAGCCGTTTGAAAAGATCCGCAAGGCGGTGGGCGACAAGATGGATATCATGGTGGAGTTTCACTCCATGTGGCAGCTTCTGCCCGCCATGCAGATCGCCAAGGCGCTTACCCCTTACCAGACCTTCTGGCACGAAGACCCGATCAAAATGGACAGCCTTTCCAGCCTGACCCGTTATGCCGCCGTGTCGCCCGCCCCGATTTCAGCGTCGGAAACGCTCGGCTCCCGCTGGGCTTTCCGCGATCTGCTGGAAACCGGTGCTGCCGGTGTTGTCATGCTTGATATCAGCTGGTGCGGCGGGCTTTCTGAAGCACGCAAGATCGCCTCCATGGCGGAAGCCTGGCATCTGCCGGTCGCGCCACATGATTGCACGGGCCCGGTGGTGCTCTGCGCCTCCACACATTTGTCGCTCAACGCGCCGAATGCGCTGGTGCAGGAAAGCGTGCGCGCCTTCTACAAGACCTGGTATCGCGATCTCGTGACCGCTTTGCCGGAAGTGAAAAACGGCATGATCACCGTGCCGCCGGGTGCCGGCCTTGGCATGGAGCTTCATCCAGATATCGAAAAGACCTTCACCGTCAGCCGCCGCTTTTCGGATGCGACGTCGATCTGATCAGAACAGGCTGCCCTGGTTGCCAGGGTCCGAAGGAGCCGGCTTGACCGGCTTCTTTTTCGGCGCGGTGGGGGCATCCGGGGACGGCGTCCCCTCTCCCGTTGTGATTGCGGAGACGCGACCGTCGGCAAACTCCATAGACACGACAGCGCCTGAAGCGATAGCCGCTGCGCGGGTCAACGGCCGGTTGTCCTCGTCACGGATCACCGCGTAACCGCGATTCAGCACGTTCTTGTAGGACAGCGATTGCAGGATACGATCATGGGCGGCGAGACCGGAACGGTTCTGCGCCATGCGGTGTAACACGGCGGTATCGGCCCGGCGCGACGCGGTGACGACCCGTTCCTTCTGCCGCTCTAGCTGGCCGAGCAGGCGGGCGGGGAGCGAACGCAATGCGGAATCGAAGGAATCGACGCGGCCCTTGCCTTGCAGCAGGCGGCGCTCCACCAGGGTCTCGGCCCGGTGAATGCGTTCGGTAATCCGCTGCCTGTGGTGTTTAAGACCGTTCAACAGGGTTTCCGGTCTGAGACCCGAGGCAGAACGTTCGAAGGCACGGCGCTTGTTCAGCGTCGTCAATTCCAATCCACGACCAAGACCGCTGGCGGCCTCATCAAACCGGCGGCGCGGCAAAGCCAGAAGCTGATCGAGTGACGGCAGCGCCCGAACCAGAGCGCGCACGCCCTGACGGCGATTGTCCATCTGCCGCAAGACAGAACCAGAAAGGCGGGCAGCGAGGCCGGACAGCTGCGCTTCGAGTTCCGCCCGCACCGGCACCGCCATTTCGGCGGCTCCCGTTGGCGTCGGGGCGCGCACGTCTGCGGCATAATCGATCAATGTCGTATCGGTTTCGTGTCCGACCGCGGAAATCAGCGGGATTTCGCTCTCGGCAGCGGCGCGCACGACGATTTCATCATTGAAGCTCCAGAGGTCTTCTAGGCTGCCGCCGCCGCGCGCAACGATCAGTACATCGGGGCGGGCAATCTCACCACCGGGCTGAAGCGCGTTGAAGCCGCGAATGGCGTTCGCCACCTCCTCGCCCGAACCTTCGCCCTGCACCTTGACAGGCCAGACGACGACGTGGATCGGAAACCGATCCGAGATACGGTGAAGAATATCGCGGATGACCGCACCCGTGGGCGACGTGACGACACCGATGACACGCGGCATGAATGGCACGGGACGTTTACGAGCAGGATCAAACAGCCCTTCCGCCGCCAGCCGCCGACGGCGATCTTCCAGAAGCGCCATCAGCGCGCCGGCTCCGGCAGGCTCCAGGCTTTCGATGACGATCTGGTATTTCGAGGAGCCGGGAAAAGTGGTGATCTTGCCGGTGGCGATCACTTCCATACCCTCTTCCGGGCGGAACTTCAGGCGCGAGAAAGTGCCTTTCCAGATCACCGCATCGATGCGGGCGCGATCATCCTTCAGCGAGAAATAGGCGTGACCGGAAGAATGCGGACCGCGATAGCCGGAAATTTCGCCGCGCACCCGCACTTGTTCGAAAGCCGTCTCCACCGTGCGCTTGATGGAACCCGACAGTTCGGACACCGAAAATTCGGCAAGATTGCTCAATGCGGCGTGGGAGAAGATATCACTCATGCCGCTTTTGTAACCAAAAGCGGTCGATTCGGAAATGCCGGCCCGGCCCACCGATTTTAACGACGATGAAACCATATCCTCAACTAACGAGTTAGGAAAACAGGGATCAGAGGAGAAAACAAGGGTTCGTTAGGGAAGGAGACGCTACGTCTTGTTCCAGACCCGGCAACCAAAGAGGAGGCGGCATCATGATATTTCTAACCGCCACAGTGCTCGGCGTAACCGCAGTTGCGTTGCGTTCTGTCTTCAGCATCATTTTCATCTGCATGATGATCATCGGCGCTTACGGTGTCGCGATGGTGCTTTCTTCCACCGCCGTGCCGCTGGTGTCGCTGCTGCTGGCACTCGCCGGTTATAATTTTGGCGTCGTGGGTGTTGTTATCGCCCTTCTGGTGCTGCAGCGCCCGCGCTCCACACAGCCGACGCTTTAAAAGCCTGCACCCTTGAGACTTTCGCACTTCGCGCTGGCCGAGATTTTCGGATTGGCCGTCGATCTTGCCGTCACCTGCCTGCTTATTTTCTATCTCGGCGTCGATCCGCTGGCAGCCCGTTTGCCGGGGGCCGCTGCAGGACTTGCTACGAGCTTGCGGCTAAACCGTTCGAATGGCGGCGAGCTGAACGGCTTCCTGAAAAATGCCGTCACGCTCATCTCCCGCATCGTCGGCGTTGGCATATTTGCCCTGCTTTTATGGCGCAACCCGCTGCTGCAACCACTCATCCCGCTTACCCTTTCGGCGATCGCGGCGCTTGTCCTGGCGCTCTACGGATATTTGCGGCTGCAAAGGCAGCGGCGGGGTCCGGATTAAACGGTTTCCCACCCGTCCTTTTCCGCCGCCCGATAGATGGCGTCGATGAAAAGCTGGTTCTTCCTCGAATTTTCCAGAGTGACGATTTCGCCCTCGCCCGTCACCGCGCGGGCAAAGGCCTCCGCCTCCAGCTTGTACTGTCGGCTATCCTGAAACCGGAAGACCTGTGACTGGTTATGGGCCTGATTGGTCAGTTCGACCTCTTCCGCACCCCAGCGATTGGCATTGAACGGTGATTTGACCTCGATGTAACCGTCGGTGCCATGAAAAACCATCAATTGACGGGCGGCAAGCTGGGTCGCCAGATAAAAGCTCAGCTCGAAACCGCCGAAATCGGCCCGGACGCTGGAATAGATATCGGTGCCGAACTCCCTGTCGCGCTCAACCGTGGCCTGCACGCGCTTTGGTTCGGCGCCGGTGGCGAAGCGGGTTACAATAGTCGGATAGACGCCGATATCCGGCAAGGCACCGCCGCCGAGTTCGGGAATATTACGCATATTGTCTGGATCACGATTGAAATAGCTGAAAGCGCCCTGCACATGTTTCAGCGTGCCAATGGCACCCGACGCCAGCAATTCCTTCACCTTGGCCCAAACAGGGGAATAGGTGACCATGAAAGCCTCGGACACGATAACACCATTACGGTCTCTCGCAGCAATGAGCGTATCAATCTCTTCTGCTTTCAACGCGATCGGCTTTTCGCAAAGAACATGTTTGCCGGCATCCGCGGCCTTGATGGTCCACTCCACATGCTGCGCCGTGGGAAGCGGAATATAGACCGCATCGATCACATCCGATGCCAGCATCTCCTCATAGGAACCAAAGGCGTGGGGCACGGAAAAACGCTCGGCAACCGCGCGGGCTTTGACGTGATCGCGGCTGGCAATGGCGCTGACCACGCAGTTTTGCGCATCCTGTATCGCCGGAATGACGTGGTCCTGAGCGATTTTCGCCGTCGAGATTATTCCGAAGCGCAGCATTCCATTCTCCCAATCTGCCATTCACCGGAACTTATCACCATCGTTCGCGCTGGCAAGCCGCCGACACGCACGAAATAAGCTATGGCTGGATTTGTCCCTCATTTGTCGGCCTGTTTGCTTTTTCCCATACAAGAAAAGGAGAATTATGCTATTCATGAACTCACAGGAGAAACATGAAATGTCCTCTTCCAACACCGCACTTCTCGTCATCGACGTTCAGGAATCCTTCCGGCACGCCCCCTATTTCGAGGAAAGCGGGCTCGCCGCCTATCTGGAGAAGCAGCAGGCGCTGATCGATGGCGCCAAGGCTGCGGGTATCCCCGTCGTGCAAATCTTCCATGTCGACGGCGACCATGCCTTCTCCAAAGACAGCGGCTATATCCGCGCGCTAGAGGGTGTGCGGATCGCCCCCGACGTGACCTTTCAGAAGAACAGGCACTCGGCCTTCGCCGGCACCGGCCTTGAAATCTGGCTGACGCAGAGAGGGATCAACCGGCTGATCGTCTCCGGCATCCGCACCGAGCAATGCTGCGAAACGACGACGCGGCACGCCTCCGATCTCGGCTACAGTGTCGACTATGTTACCGAGGCGACGCTGACCTTTCCGATGACCCATGCCTCCGGCACCGTATTCGGCGCGGATGACATCTGCAAGCGGACCGAACTGGTGCTGGCTGGCCGCTTCGCGCGCATCGCCACAGTGAGCGACGCGCTCGCACCGCTGAAGGCAGCAGCCTGATGCAAAAAGACGGCACACGCGTCGTTCCCTTTTTCACGCTTGTGCCGCCGCATGCGTTGCTGTTCGATATTGCAGGGCCTTTGCAGGTGGTCCGCTATGCCAATGACGAGCAGAGCGATATCTTCTTCGACTGCCGCTACATCGCGGCACAGGAGAAACAGCAATCCTCGATCGGCCTTGGCATTTGCGGGCTGGAGGCCCTGCCCGCCACCCTGCCGGACAATGCGTTCCTGCTGATCTCCGGCAGCACGTCGCGCTCCGGGAGCGAACCGGAGACCCGGCGTGAGCGGCAGGTACTGGCGGCATGGCTGCGCCGCGTCGTGCGTGTCGACACCACTGTCATTTCCATCTGCTCCGGCGCACTGCTGGCGGGCGAAGCCGGGCTTTTCGACGGACGGAGCTGCACGACGCACAGCGACTGCATCGAGGCGCTCCGCCGCATCGCGCCCCTATCCCAGGTCGCCGAAAACCGTCTGTTCGTCGAGGATGGCAACCGCTTTTCCAGCGCAGGCATCTCCACCGGCATCGACCTCATGCTGCATGTGGTTTCGCGGCTGACATCACCCGCCGTCGCGGCGCGCATTGCCCAAACCATGGTCGTTTACCTTCGGCGCAACGGCAACGATCCGCAGATTTCTCCATGGCTCACCGGCCGTAACCACATGCACCCCGCCATTCACCGGGTGCAGGATCGGATCATGGCCGAACCCGGGCAGAACTGGTCGCTGGAACGGTTGGCCGATATCGCCGCACTCAGCGAAAGGCATCTGTCGCGCGTGTTTCGCGAGCATACCGGCATCAGTGTCATTGATTACGTCAATCTGACACGGGTCAACCTGGCTCGCGACATTCTTGCAAATAGCCGTCTCGATATGGAAGCGATCGCCGAGCGGGCGGGCTTTGCCTCCGCCCGGCATCTGCGACGCGTCTGGCAACAGCATAATCGTTATCCACCCAGCCACTATCGCGGCTTTCAGGCCTGATTATCGCGACCATCGCCCGCGGCCTGATGAGTACCATCAAATGAATTGAATGGTTATGCCGACGGGCAGTTGCTAACCTGCCGCAAAGTCAGCAACAGGAGCATTCCCGTGGAAAAACGAAGCCTTGGCCGGACCGGCCTCTCCATTGCGCCAATCGTCTTCGGCGGCAACGTATTCGGCTGGACGGCGGACGAGAAGACTTCCTTTGCGCTACTCGACGCCTTTTTCGATGCCGGGTTTAACGCCATCGACACGGCGGATGTCTATTCCGCATGGGTGGACGGGCATGTCGGCGGTGAATCCGAGGTGATCATCGGCAAATGGCTGAAGCAGTCGAGCGTCAAGCGCGAGGATGCGGTTATCGTCACCAAGGTCGGTTTCGACAATCGTGGCCAGAAGACCGGGCTCAGCGCCAAATGGATCGCAGAGGCAGTCGATGCTTCACTGAAGCGGCTGCAAACCGACTATATCGACCTCTATCTCGCTCACAAGCCGGATGCCGACGTACCGCTGGAAGAGACGCTTGCCGCCTTCGCAAAGCTGAAGGAACAGGGAAAAATCCGCGCCATCGGTTGCTCCAATTATTCCGCAAGCCAGCTTCGGGAGGCACTGGACGTGGCTTCGAAGAACGATCTGCCGCGTTATGATGTGCTGCAGCCTGAATATAATCTCTATAATCGTGCGGATTTCGAAGGTCCTCTTGCCGACCTTTGCGTCAGGGAAGATATCGGCGTCATCAATTATTACAGCCTCGCCGCCGGCTTCCTGACCGGGAAGTATCGTGCCAAGGGCGATACGGAAGGTGTCGCCCGCAGCTATCGGGTGGGTGAATACGTCAACACACGCGGCCTCGCCGTTCTGGGGGCTATGGATGCGGTGGCGGCGCAGACCGGGGCGAAGCTCGCCGATATCGCGCTTGCCTGGCTGTTGCGGAAAAAGGCGATAACCGCGCCGATCGCCAGTGCCACCAGCCTGTCGCAGCTTGAAAGTTTCAAACGTGCCGTCGACCTGAAGCTGACGGATGAAATGATGGCCCTTCTCGACAAGGCTGGTGCATAAGATGGAGCTCACAATTCGCGACGCGCAGCAGTCCGACCGGGCAGAATGGCTGCGACTCTGGAACGATTACCTCGCCTTTTATGAGGTCGATCTTGCCGATGATGTCACGGAACATACCTGGGCGCGTATCCTCGATCCCGCATCCCGCGTTTCCATGCGCGTGGCTCTGCTGGGTGATCGCATGGCCGGTTTTGCCATCCACCATTTCCATGATTCCACCTGGGTGAAGACACCGGACTGCTATCTCGAAGATCTGTTCGTTGATGGCGCGATCCGCGGCAAGGGAACGGGGCGCGCGCTGATGGACGACCTGATCACCATCTGCAAGGACAGGGGTTGGTCGCGCCTTTACTGGAACACGGGTGAAGACAATCACCGCGCCCAGAAGCTCTACGACAGCTACGTGAAGAGCGATGGCCATATTCGCTATCGCATTACCTTCTGATCACCCCCGGAAGCGGAAGAAATCCACGAAGGCCCTCAGCGCCGGGCGCATTTGCCGGCGCGAGGGATAATAGATATAAAAACCATCGAAGGGTTCGCACCAGTCCTCCAGCACGCGGATGAGCCGGCCTTCCCTGATATCGTCTTCGACGCGCTGCTCGAAAACAAAGGCAAGCCCTGCGCCATCTATCGCCGCCCGACGGATGAGGCTCTGATCTGACAGGATCAGCGGCCCTTGAACATCAACCACCAGCGCCTTGCCATTTCTCTCCAGTTCCCAGCGATAGATAAGGCCACTGGCGAAACGGCGGCGAATGCACCGATGCCGAATGAGATCCCTGGGATCGCGTGGCGGTGGATTTTCCGCAAAATAGGACGGAGAACCAACAATTGCGCTGCGCCAAACGCCGCTGGCCTTCACCGCAATCATATCCGCATCGAGGTGCTCCCCGAGCCGCAGACCGGCGTCGAAACCCTTTGCGACAATGTCTTCGAAACGATCATCCGTTGAGATTTCGAGTGAAATATCGGGATAGAGCCGCAGGAACTCGCCCAGCCGCGGCACGATGAGATCCTCGGCGGCCAGTCTAGGCAAGGTGATGCGCAGTGGGCCGGCTGGTCTCCCACCATGCTCGGCAAGGGTCTCGATGACCGCGTCGATATCGGCAAGCGCCGGCCCCAGTGTTTCGAGAAGCCGTTTGCCCTCCTCTGTCGGCGAAACGCTGCGGGTGGTACGATGCAGCAGACGCAGGCCAAGGCTTGCCTCTAGCGATGAGACGGCATGGCTGACGGCGGAGGGCGCGATGGCGAGTTCGGCAGCAGCCTTGCGAAAGCTGCGGCCTTCCGCAACAGCGGCGAGAACGGCCAGTTGGGAGAGTTGCACACGGTTCATTGTTCTAAATGATAGAACAACCCACGCGGATTTGCAGCGATTATTTTCATCGCCGTAAGACTCTATTTTCTGATCACGCCCTGATGACGGGCGGTTCCTTATGGAAGGACGAACAGATGAAAAAAAGAACCCTTGGAAACAACCTATCCGTTTCGGCGCTTGGCCTCGGCTGCATGGGAATGACCCATGCCTATAGCCCGACCGGCGATGAAAGCAGCGCAATAGCGACGCTGCACCGCGCCGTCGAACTCGGCGTCACTTTTTTTGATACGGCAGAGGTTTACGGGCCTTACAATAACGAGATTCTCGTCGGCAAGGGGTTGAAGCCCTATCGCGATAAGGTGGTCATTGCCACCAAGTTCGGTTTCAGGATCGATCCCACCAAACCCGCAGGACAGATGATGGTGGGCACCGACAGCCGGCCGGAGAATGTGCGCGCCGTCGCTGAAGCCTCGCTCAAGCGTCTTGACGTCGATGCCATCGATTTGTTCTACCAGCATCGCGTCGATCCAAATGTACCGATCGAAGAGACGGTGGGCGCTATGGCCGAACTGGTACGGCAGGGCAAAGTGAAACATCTCGGCCTGTCCGAAGCAAGTGCTGAGACGCTTCGCAGAGCCCACGCCGTTCATCCGATTGCGGCCATTCAGAGCGAATATTCGCTGTGGACCCGTGACGTGGAGGAAAACGGCGTGCTGGATACCTGCCGTGAACTCGGCATCGGTTTCGTCCCCTTCAGCCCGCTCGGGCGCGGGGCTCTCACGGGCGCGCTGAAGTCACTCGACGGCCTCGCCGCCGATGATTTCCGTCGCGGCCTGCCGCGCTTCCAAAGCGAGAACTTCGATGCCAATCTGGCACTCATCCAGCTGCTGGAAGACATGGCGACGGAGAAGGGCGTTACCGCCGGGCAACTGGCGCTCGCCTGGGTGCTGGCGCAGGGCGATTTCATCGTTCCCATCCCCGGCACCACAAAAATCGCCAATCTGGAGAAGAACGTGGCGGCGGCGGACGTTTCGCTAACGACGGAGGAAGTTGCAAGCCTCGGTGCCCTGCTTTCGCCGGCAAAGGTTGCGGGGGAACGCTATCCCGAACGCATGTCGCAGATGGCCAATCGCTAAAAACAAAAAGCCGCGGTGGTTGCCGCGGCTTTTTCATTTCGTCATCGGGTGTCAGGCGCGCAGAACGCCACCTGTTGATTTCTCGACATTGCCGACGATCTTCAGCGTCAGCGCCTCGAAATCCTCATCGGTCAGCGTCTTGTCGACCGGCTGGATCTGAACTTCGATGGCAACGGACTTGCGGTTTTCGCCGAGCGATGGGCCTTCGAAAATATCGAAGACATTAACGCCGGTGATCAGTTTGCGGTCGGCGCTTGTTGCCGCCTTGATGATGGCACCCGCTTCCACCGACTTATCGACTACGAAGGCGAAGTCGCGCTTGACCGCCTGGAAGGGCGAAAGCTCCAGCGCAGGCTTGGTGCGGGTTGCCTTCTTCTTCGGCTCCGGCATGGCGTCGAGATAGATTTCGAAACCACAATAGACACCGGAAACGTCCAGTTCCGACAGAGTCTTCGGGTGGAACTCACCGAAGTAACCGAGCACGACCTTCGGACCCATCTTGATGGTGCCGGAGCGGCCGGGATGGTACCAGGCGGGTGCGCCTGCCTCGATCTGCACATTGGCCATGGGCAGGCCGCACGCTTCGAGCACCGAGAGCGCATCGGCCTTGGCGTCATAAACATCCACCGGCTTGCCGCCACCCTTGGCCGCATTGGACCACATGCGGCCGCTGCCCGCCAGCGAGGCCGTGCCACGGCGAACACCGCCGGCAACCCGGCGCTGCTTATCCGGCGTATCACCCTCATAGGTGCCGGAAACCTCGAAGATCGCGACGTCACCGTAACCCTTGTCGGCATTGCGCTGCGCGGCGGTCAGCAGGCCGGGCAACAGCGAAGGCCGCATGTCCGACATATCGGCTGCGATCGGGTTGGCAAGCTTCAGGGCCGGCGAACCGCCGCCGAATAGCTTCGCCTGCGCTTCCGGGATGAAGGACCATGTGACGGCCTCCAGCATGCCACGGCTTGCCAGGGCACGGCGCGCGGTGCGGGTGCGGATCTGCAGCGTGGTCAGGATCCGGCCGTTGACGGCACCAAAGCTTTCCAGCGGTTCCGGCTTGATGTTGTCAACGCCATGAATGCGCATGACTTCTTCGACCAGATCGGCCTTGCCATCGACATCCGGCCGCCAGGATGGCACGGTGACGGATACGCGCTCGCCCGTTCCCTCGACGCCAAAACCGAGACCCTTGAGAATGGCGAGGCTCTCCTCCGCCGAAACTTCCAGACCTGTCAGGCGCTTCACTTCCGCAAGCGGGAAATCCACGACCTTGGGCTCATAACCCTTGTAGCCAACGACCTTCGCTTCGCCTGCAACGCCGCCGCAGAGTTCGAGAACCAGCTCGGTGGTGCGCTCCAGACCCGGAACCATATATTCCGGATCGACGCCACGTTCGAAACGATAACGCGCATCGGTAATGATGCCGAGCGAGCGACCGGTCTTGGCAATATTAATCGGATCCCAGAGAGCGGATTCGATCAGCACATCGACCGTGTTTTCGTCGCAGCCGGAATGTTCGCCACCCATGATGCCGCCGATGGACTCGAGGCCTTTTTCATCGGCGATAACGACATTGTTCGGACCGAGCTTATATTCGCGCTGGTCGAGCGCGAGGATCGTCTCGCCCTCTTTCGCGCGACGAACCGTGAGATCGCCCTTCACCTTGGCGGCGTCGAAGACGTGCATCGGCCGGCCCTGATCGAAGGTCATGTAGTTGGTGATATCGACCAGCGCGTTGATGGGGCGCAGGCCGATCGCCAGAAGACGCTGCTGCATCCATTTCGGGCTTGGGCCATTCTTCACACCGCGCACGATGCGCAGCGAGAAGCCGGGGCAAAGCGCCGGATCATCCAGTTCCAGCTTAACATCGACGGGCGTTTCGCCTTCTACCTTGAAGGACGGCGCAGGCTTCGTCTTCAGCTTGCCCAAACCGGACGCTGCGAGATCGCGGGCGATGCCGTAGATCGAGGTGCAGTCGGGACGGTTCGGCGTCAGATTGATCTCGATGACCGGGTCGTCCAAGCCGGCATAGCTGGCGAAGGACGTGCCGACTGGCGCGTCCTGCGGCAAGTCGATAATGCCGTCATGATCGTCGGAAATGTTGAGCTCCTTTTCGGAGCACATCATGCCGTGGCTTTCGACGCCGCGAATCTTGCCGACGGCAAGAGTGACATCGATGCCCGGAACGTAGGTGCCGGGACGCGCCAGCGCACCGACGAGGCCAGTGCGCGCATTCGGCGCGCCGCAAACGATCTGTACCGGTCTGCCGTCACCGGCATCCACCATCAACACCTTAAGGCGGTCGGCCTCGGGGTGTTTTTCGGCGGAAATCACCTTGGCAATGACGAAGGGCTTGTAGGCCGCCTTGTCGTCAACGTCCTCGACCTCAAGGCCGATTGCCGTCAGCCGCTCGCAGATCTCATCCAGCGTCGCATCCGTTTCGAGATGCTCTTTCAGCCAGGAAAGAGTGAATTTCATGTCTTTGCTCCTTGGCTAACCGGATTAAACGCTCAGACCGCCGAACAGCGTCGGCATGTCGAGCGGGCGGAAGCCGTAATGGGTCATCCAGCGGACATCGGCGTTGAAGAAATCACGCAGGTCCGGCATGCCGTATTTCAGCATGGCGATGCGGTCGAGGCCCATGCCCCAGGCAAAGCCCTGATATTCATCCGGGTCAAGCCCGCCAGCACGCAGCACATTGGGGTGCACCATGCCGCAACCGAGGATTTCCATCCAGTCATTGCCTTCGCCGAACTTCACGATCGGGCCGGAACGGTCGCACTGGATGTCCACCTCGAAGCTCGGCTCCGTGAAGGGGAAGAAGGACGGGCGGAAGCGCATCACGACACTATCGACCTCGAAGAAGGTCTTGCAGAACTCTTCCAAAACCCAGCGCAGGTTGCCGACATGCGCCTTCTTGTCGATGACAAGGCCTTCGACCTGATGGAACATCGGCGAATGGGTGGCGTCGGAATCCTGACGATAGGTCTTGCCGGGAATGACGATGCGGATCGGCGGCTTCTGGCTTTCCATGGTGCGGACCTGCAC